>JBBJNX010000017.1:0-12937 GCA_037721115.1 Candidatus Limnocylindria bacterium | reverse complement strand
GCTTCGCGATCAGTTTCGTGCTGGCGCTGCTCATCCGGCGCCTGAGCTGGCTGGAAGGACCGATCATCGGGGTCAGCGGCGTCCTGTACGCGATCCCAAGCCTCGCGCTCTTCGCGCTTCTCATTCCGTTCACTGGCGTCCGCAACCCTCTCCTGACCGCCGAGATCGCGCTGGTCAGCTACACGATCCTGATCCTGCTGCGAAACATCCTGGCTGGCCTGGCGGCGGTGCCGCGCGAGGTGATCGAAGCAGCCGACGGGATGGGGTACACCCCATCACAGCGACTGTGGAAAGTGGAGCTGCCGGTCGCGCTGCCGGTGATTGTCGCCGGCCTGCGGATCGCGACGGTCACGATCATCGGCCTCGTCACGGTCACCGCGCTCATCGGCCTCGGCGGACTCGGCTACCTGATCGTCGACGTCGGATACCGGCGCTTCTTCCTGACCGCGACGATCGTCGGCTCGGTCGGAGCCGTCCTGCTCGCGGTCAGCGCCGACCTGAGGGCTGAGTCGTGGAGTTCTTCGGCGAAGTCGTCGCCTGG
Organism: Candidatus Limnocylindria bacterium; assembly: GCA_037721115.1. Taxonomy (GTDB): domain Bacteria; phylum Chloroflexota; class Limnocylindria; order QHBO01; family QHBO01; genus JACDBZ01. The sequence continues at coordinate 12,396 of JBBJNX010000017.1, read as the reverse complement.
TTCAGCAATCCGGCGAACCTGTCGGGACCCGATGGCGTGCCAGCCCGACTCGGCGAGCACCTCATCCTCTCCGTCATTCCGTTGGTCATCGCGATGACGATCGCGTTGCCGCTCGGTGCCTGGATCGGCCATAGCGGACGGTTTGCCAATCTCGTCATCAATGTCGCCAACGTGGGGCGCGCCATCCCATCGCTCGCCATCCTGGCCCTGGCGACGATGCTGCTCCAGCGATTCCTCGTCGACATCGGCCAGCGAGCGGTCGCCCCCGAGATCGCGACCATCATCGCCCTGACCGCGCTGGCCATTCCACCCATCCTGACCAACGCGTATGTCGGCATCAGCGAGGTGGACGACGACCTGGTCGAGGCCGGGCGCGGGATGGGCATGCGGGAGGGCCAGATCCTGCGCGGGGTCGAGCTGCCCGTGGCGCTGCCGGTCATCCTGGTCGGTGTCCGGACCGCGGCCGTGCAGGTGGTCGCCACCGCGACGCTCGGGGCGGTCTTCGCGACCGGTGGGCTGGGCCGCTTCATCATCGACGGAATCGCGCAGCGCCGCTTCGACGAGGTCTTTGCCGGCGCCATGATGGTGGCCATCCTGTCGATCCTGACCGAACTCGTGTTCGAGTTCGTCCAACGCCGCGTCACCTCGCCCGGCGTGCGTGGCAGACGCATCCCCCTCCGAGAACCGGCGCAGGCCGGTCGCGTCAATGGCGTGTGAACCGCCGGCCAGCCTGAGCCGTACTGTCATCGGGTCCAATTCTTGCTTTTCGCGGTGCGCGATAGACTGGACTCGCCCGGATATCCATTCCGGGTCGGCCAATCTCTCAGTTTGGAGGATGAACCCAACATGCGGAATCACCGCACGCTAGCCCTCGGGGCGGCGCTGCTGGCACTGGTGATCAGTGCATGCGCGCCGGGTGAGGGCAGCGGCTCGCCGACGGCGAGCGACCCAGTTACAAGCGACCCAGCCACGAGTGACCCGACGACCAGCGCGAGCGCGGATGCAAGCTCGAGCGCAGCGGCCGGAGGCGAACGATCGATCGTGATCGGCTCGGCCGGCTTCTACGAGGCCCAGCTCATGGCCGAGATTTATGCGCAGGCTCTCGAAGCGAATGACTACACGGTCGAGCGTGCACTGGGCATCGGCCCGCGTGACACGACCCAGCCGGCCCACGAGAGTGGGGAATTCGACCTGCAGCCGGAGTACATCGGCAGCCTCACCACCTTCCTGGGTGGCACCGCCTCCGGTGATCCCGATGAAACCTTCGCGGAACTCGAGACGGTCCTGGCCGACGTGGGCCTCACGCCGCTCGAATACGCACCTGCGCAGGACCAGAATGCATTCGTGGTGCGTCAGGAAACGGCCGTTGACAATGGCGTGACCACGATGAGCGAGCTTGCGGATAGCGCCGGCGACCTCACCTGGGGCCTCCCCCCAGAGTGCGAGACAAACGCGCTGTGCGCGGGCATTGCGCCCGAAGATGATCCCGACGGTGACCGTGAAGGCGGCCTGTCTGACTACGGGATCGAGTACGACGAGCTGGAGGTCGAGTCGTACGCGGCGTGTGACGCTCCGGTGGCACAGGCCCTGAACGACGGCGTCGTCGACGTGGCCGAGCTGTGCAGCACGCAGCCCGACATCGAGCGCTTCGGCTTCGTGGTGCTCGAGGACGATCTGCAGACGCAGCCGTCCGAGAATATCGCGCCGATCGTCAGCACCGAATGGCTGGAATCGGCCCCCGACGACTTCGCAGACATCCTCAACGAGGTCAGCGCCGCGATGGACACCGAGACCCTTACCAGCCTCGGCGTCCAGGTCGCGGTCGACCAGGAGGACGTCGCCGACGTGGCCACCCAGTGGCTGACCGATAACGGCCTGAACTAGACCGTCGATCGTTACGAACCCGATGGGGCGGGCCGGTTCGCCGGTCCGCCCCTTCTCGTGCATCATGTCGACGCTGATGACGCACCCAACCTCCGCGCACCTCGCTCTCGCCGACTGGCGGCGCCAGGTGGCCGAGCTGTACGCCACGCTGCGCGCCGATCAGCGCCCGGGACCGATGCGCGCGATCGCCTTCCGCACAGCGCGCGATCGGCTCTTCGGATCGCATCCATCGTCCGCAATTCCCGAAGCAGAGCGCCGCGACTTCCGTGGCCTCGCCTACTTTCGGCCCGATCCGGCGTTCTCGGTGCGGGCGCGCTTCGAGCCCGATCCGGATGCAACCCCTCTCGACGTCCCACGCTCCGGCGAAGGACCGCAGATCCCGCTGGCGCGCATCGGCTGGGTGCGCTTCCCGGTGGATGGCACTCCGTGCAGCCTGTCGGTCTTCTGGCTGAACGAGTACAGCGGCGGCATCTTCATCCCGTTCCGCGATGCCACGAGCGGGAAGGAGACCTACGGCGGCGGACGCTACCTGTGGGACTCGGCCAAGGGGGCCGATCTCGGCACCGATGGCGACGAGCTGAACCTCGACTTCAACTTCGCCTACCACCCGTCGTGCGTGTACGACCCCGTCTGGTCCTGCCCCCTGGCGCCACGGGAGAACTGGCTGTCGACCCCGGTCGCCGCCGGCGAGCAACTCCCGGCATCGAAGCGATGACGGGCTCCCGCGTCCCCGAGGCGCGACAGTGCATCAAGTGCGGCCGCGAAATCGGACCCGAAGAAACGATCTGTGAGGTCTGCAACCGGGCCGGCATGGCGACACCCTCTGCATCGCAATATCACGGGACGGTGGTGGCGGCCATCGTGCTGGCAATCGCGGGCCTGGCGATCGCCGCGAGCCTCTCGCTGCGTGGGGTCGGGCCGTACGGCGCGGAGATCGTCGGCGTCCGGCCCGCCGATCCTATCGGCTACGCCATCACCTACGCGGTGACGAACGAGGGAACGAAGCCCGGGCGCGCAAAATGCCAGCTCATCGCGCTGGGCGTCAACGGCGAGCAGCTGCGCTCGATCAGCACGGTCACCTCACAGATCGTGGGGAACGGGAGTGCCGAGCTGACAGAGACGATCCCGGGGCTCGAATCCGAGCCAACCGAGGTCTCAGTGAGCTGTTCCTGAGCTAACCGTCAACGTTCCGGCTGTCACTCAGGGCGTGAGATGCCACCAAGTATGCTGAGGTCCATGAACCGATGGGCTCGCGCGCTTCCGGGCACATTCCTGCTCCTTGCCCTGACGGCGATCGCGACGCTGGCCGCTGGTCCCCCATTTCCCGATCCGGTCGACGATCAGTCGGTGTACGACACGGCCGACATGCTGTCTTCGCAGGCGGAGTCGAGCGTCGAGGATCGCATCGACTCGATCGAGGCTGACACCGGCGCCGAGATCGTCGTCTACACGCAGCACGACACGGACATCAGCGAGGACGAGAACCTCGCCAACGCGAAGGCACTCATCGACGAATGGGGCGTCGGCCGTTCCGGCTTCGACGACGGCCTCGTCCTCCTCGTGGCGAAAGATCCTGATCCAGGGGAGAGCCGCGTCAGCCTGTACGGCGGGTCCGGCTTCCTTGGCGCGTACGCAAACGAGGACGCGCTTACGGAGATCATCGACAGCTCGTTCGTACCGGCAGCCCGGGCCGGCGATTTCGACGGCGCCGTACTCGCCACCATCGGTGCGCTGGACCGGCGCATGGATTTGGGCGGCCGGGATCGGCTCGAGATGCTTCGGATCGCAAATGCCGGGCTCGGGCTCATCGGCGCGCCGCTCGCCCTCGTCGCGACACTGGGGCTGGCGTGGCGTCGCTGGCGCCGTGACGGCGACGATCCGGAGCTGACGGACTCACCGTCGATCCTGATGGCCGGGCCTCCCGCGGAGATGACGCCCGCCCTCGCGACCGTGGTACAGAAGGGAACTGCCAGCAGCCACAGCATCAATACCATCCTTGCCCAGCTGGCGAGCACGGGTCGCCTCACCTTTCGCAACCTGGACCAGGTGAGCGATGCCCGCAGCGACGCCAACCCCAATCCGCTCACCGACCCGGCGATCGAGGTTCACGCCGGGACCCATGACGATCGCGAGCTGGCCGGACCCGAGCTGGCGGCCTGGGAGCGCATTCGGGAGCACGCCGGTGGCTCGGGGGTGCTCATGAGGGAGCGACTCTGGGAAGTGAATTCACTGCTTAACGGCTCCAAGCACGCCCTCGAGTCGGCCGCGGTTCGTATCGGGTGGCTGGCGCGCATGCCAGGCCCGGCGATCGCGCGCATGACCGTGTTCGGGATCGGCCTCGTGATCATCGGAGCCATCATCATCTTCGTGGGCGTCTCGGTGCCGATGAGCGGCGCGCTTCTGTTCGGCGGCGCGCTCATCGTCGGCGGGATCGGTACAGCCGGCTTCGGCCAGGCGATGAGCAAGCGCACGTCCCAGGGTGCCTATGTCGATGCGATGCTGACAGCGTACCGGCGCACGCTTCACAAGACGATGGACCGGGCGCGAAGCTTTGGCGAGGTGGTCGAGCAGCCGGAGATCGCGAGACTGGCCGACACACCGGACAAGGCGGTCGTCTGGGGCATGGCGCTCGGGCTCCATGACGAGGTTGCGGCACTTCTCGGCCGAGGCCTTGAAGATCAGCGCAAAGCGACCGGCTCGCCGGCGGGCGCGTACTACCCGCTCTGGCTCGGCTCGACTCCCGGGTTCCTCGTGGTCGGGCGCATCGGCGGCGAACATGGCCGGCGGCGTCAGTTACGGCTCGGGCAGCATCTTCTCGGGCTCGGCCATGCCCGACATCGGCGGCATGTTCGACGCGCTCGGCAGCGTCGGCTCGACGCCTCCCTCGACCTCTTCGTCGAGCTCCGGTGGCGGATTCTCGGGCGGCGGCAGCTCCGGAGGCGGGGGCGGCTCTGGCTCCTTCTGAGCCGATGGTGGCGCCAATGCATGCAAAGGTCTATCGTTTACACCGATGAGCTTTAACCGACGCGGCCCAGACCGCCGACCCGACCGTCCCGATCGAGATCGATCCGACCGACCACCACAGCGGGGTGGCGATTGGCAGCCACGCGAACGTTCGGGCGGCGGTGATCGTCCCGACCGTCCCTATCAGCCCCGCGGCGGTGGTGACCGCCCGTATCAACCTCGTGGCGGTGGCGACCGCCCGTATCAGCCTCGCGAGGGCGGTGAGCGTCCGTACCAACCGCGTGGCGGCGGTGGCGGCGAGCGGTCCTACCAGCAGCGACCCCAGTTCGACCGACCGCCGGATGAGGGCGCCATGTCCATCCGGCTCGATCCGCGTCGCGTCAACGCACTGAAGCACCTTGCGGGCGAGGCCGGTGTCCGGCCGGGCGATCTCGTCCGCCAGTGGGTGGAAGAACGCCTCGACGCATCGCGCGGTGGGGCCGAGACGACAGCAGCTGAACCCCGCGGCGAGAGCCTGCTCAATCGCCTCGAGGCACTCGTGGCGCGCGTGAGCGCGCTCGAGGACACGGCCGCAGTCCGACAGGCCACACCCGAGCCGGAGCGGGAGCCGGAGCCGGTCGACGCGGCGGAGGCTGCCGAGACCGGTGGGGAAACATCGGCCGAACCAACGAACCAGGTATCGGCAACGCCATCCGGCGATCGTGTGGCGCTGCATGACGAGATGATCGCGGTGATTCGCGAACGCGGGCCTCTGCCAGCAGGCGAGCTCGCGGTGGCCATCATCGAGCGCGGCCAGTATGCGGCACCCAGAAGTGGCAAGGCGCTCGACGCCAAGACGGTGAGCCAGCGCGTCAGCAACCCCACCTACCGGGCACGCTTCGTACGCCGCGACGGGAAAATCGCTCTCGCCGACGAGGCTTAGAACACCAGAACGGCCGGCGCGTCGCGCGCCGGCCGCATCGGTCTCGCGGATCAGTCCTCGAGGAGGAAGGTCACCAGGATATTGGCCTGGAACTCGATGTCCCCCTCGCGACTGACATTGACGCGCTGCTCCTTGACCCACGCGCTACGGACGCCGCGCAACGTCTTGCTCGCGCGCTCGATCCCCTGGCGGATCGCGTCCTCGAAGCTCTCGGTCGATGAGCAGGACAGTTCGGTCACCTTGGCGACTGACATGCGGTGATCTCCTCTGGTCGGGTGGAATAGGCGTCAAGTATGCGCCGGTCGTCACCGATGCAGGTAGCGCGCCATAGACCTCACCGACGATCTGTCCCAACAGTTACCATTTAACGATGGTGTCGACCTTAGGCGCCCGATTCACCAGATATTGGGCACGGCACACCGCTCCTGAGCGTGACTACATCGACGCAAACTGCCATTTGCCGGCGGATCTGATCTGACCACGTTCGCGCGGGACTCAGGCGGCGCCGTGAGATGCGGTCCAGGCAAGCAGGTCATCGACCGGCAGCGCGTTGACGATCATCGGCGGCGTCACCCCGCACAGGAAGGCACGCTCGCAGCCATTGCCCAGCCAGAAGAGCTGGCCGGGCGCGTGCGCATCAGTGTCGATCGAGACCTGGCATCCCGCTTCGACCGCAAGGCGGAGCAGTCGCTTGGGTGGATCCAACCGCTCCGGGCGTGAGTTGATCTCGATCGCCTTGTTGAACCGGGCGGCGGCGGCAAACACCAGCTCGGCATCGAAGGCGGATGGTGGACGGTTCCGCTTCCGCGTCTTCATGCGGCCGGTGCAGTGGCCGAGGATGTCGAGGTTCGGGTTGGCCAGCGCCGTCACCATGCGAACGGTCATTGCCCGCTCCTCGGAGCGAAGCGCCGAATGAACACTGCCGACAACAACGTCCAGCTGCGCCAGCAGCTCGGGATCCTGGTCGAGAGAGCCGTCCTCGTTGATGTCGACCTCGATCCCGGTCAGCAGCCGGAACGGACTGAGGAGGAGGTTCAGCGCCGCGATCTCCTCGAGCTGGGCCCGCAGCCGTTCGGGTGACAGGCCGTTCGCCACCGTGAGGCGCGGAGAATGGTCGGTGATGACCAGGTAGTCATGCCCGAGCTCGATGGCCGCCTCCGCCATCTCGCGGATGCTGGCTCCGCCATCGGAGGCCTCTGTGTGGGCGTGACAGTCGCCGCGCAGCACCGCGCGGAGCTCGGCGGCTCCTTCAGCAAGCGGCCTGCCCTCCGTGGATTCGAGCCGCCGCAGATAGACCGGCTCCTCGCCGCGAAGGCTCTCGAGGATCGTTCGCTCGGTGACCTCGCCGACTCCCGACAGCTCGCGCAGTCCTCCGCTGGCGGCGCGGACCTTCAGCTCATCTGCGCCGATCCGGGTCAGCGTCTCGGCCGCGCTGCGGAAGGCACGCACGCGGTAGCTCGGCTCCTGAGCAGCCTCGAGCAGAAAGCCAATCCGTTTCAGGTCGGCGATCGGGTCGCGCGCGTCGGGCATGGGGCGTCAGGACGCAGTCATGCGAATCGATCAACGAGCCGATCTATCGGGCAATACTGCGCGCGACACCTCGTCTCTGGGTCCCATGGCCTCGAATATGAGGCACAAGGACGCGTCGTGAGGCGTCCGTGTTCGCCACGACCCGATATATCGGCATCGACAGCGGGAACGGCATCTACGGAATCGTCAGGATGCGGGCTGGATTGTCGATCGTCATCTGACGGATCTCGCCCTCGCCCACCGCGGCGGTGCGCAGGGTCGGCAGGAAATGTTGCTGAAGGTAAACGTAGCCGAACCCGCCGTTCGCCTTGAGCTGCCGATTGTGGCAAACGTCCTGGCTGAGCAGCAACTGCTCGCCGAAGCCGCGCTCGAGAAGCTCCACGATCGTCTCGACCAGGCGCGGCTCGAGCGCCTCCTCGGCCGCGAACCGGTGCCCCAGGAAATCGAACTGGAGGTTGGCCCCATCGGCCAGCACCTTCAGGTAGAAGTCGAGGTTGTGGTAGGAATCGGCGTGGCCGATGACCACGCGTGCCGGATCCACGCCCTCCTCGATGAAGATGCGCAGCTGCGCCAGGCCGACATCGGATTGGACGCCGTGGGTGGAGATCGCCATCCCGGTCTCCTTGGCGGCACGGGCCGCCGCCCGATGCACGCGCTCCTCGAGCGCGCTGACCCATGGCTTATCGGTCCCGATCTCACCGATGATCCCGGGTCGAATGCCGGTCTCCCCAACGCCGTGCTCGAACTCGCGTACCATCTCGGCCGCCAGGTCGTCCACGCTGCGCCGATCGATCAGCGCCTCGGCCGGGTAGTACGCCCCGCGATACCAGCCGGTGCCCATCACGATAATCACGCCGGAGGCACTGGCCAGCCGGCGAAGCCGATCCGGGTCGCGTCCGACGCCCGGTGGCGTGAGGTCCACCAGCGTGCCGCCGCCGCGCCGACGGAATTCGCGCAGCTCCTCGATGATCAGGTCGTCGTCGGGCGTGAGCTCCCAGTAATCCCAGCGGTTAGCGATGTGCCACAGGCTGATGCCGGTGTGCTCGTGTGGAAGCGTGAATCCGAGCCCCTCGGGCGAAATCGGTCCGGAGACGGTCATGACGCGGGGCGCCATCGGCGGTCCTCCTGTCGGATGCGGTGACGCGTCGGTCGGTAATGGGTGGCCCGCCGGGCGCATCGGTCTTTTCGATGGATGCGGACATCTTGCCACCGTCCTGATTGACAGGCTCTGTCTCCCTGCTACATCGGAGTCCGATGTAGCCAAGCGAAACCGATGCCAAAGCTGGATCTGCTCAAGGAGACGCTCCCGCTGCTGGTCTTGAGCGTGCTCAGGGAAGACGAGCTGTACGGGTACGAGATCCCAGCAGATTCGCGCATTCGCCACCTCACCAGCTCGACCAGTCCCTGAACGGCAACGCGGCCGTGGCTGGACTGCACGGCATTCGGGTCGGGGCCTGGCACTCGAACGCGTCGCCACACGGCGAGCTTGATCCACGCTACGACGAGCCATTCGCGTGGCGCCCGTTGTCTCCTTGAACGAGCGACAGAACGCTTGACGCTCCCCGGGATAACGAACTGATGCTGCGTCGCCGGAAGGCGCTAGACTCGACGTGCCCGAGCCGCGGGGGAGACGCGGCGACCCGTTGAGGAGCTGTCCCGTGTTCACCATCGACCTCGCGAACACGATCTTCGTCATCTGCCTCGCCGTCGGCGGCATTCTGCTCCTGCTCACCGTCCTCCTGGACGATATTCTCGGCGGCCTGCTCGATTTCCTGCACGTCGATTTCGACCTGGGCGGCGTGACACTGATGCCGCTGCTGCTCGCGTTCGTGGCGATGTTCGGGGTCGGCGGCCTGATCGGCACGGAGGCGCTCGGCATGGACGCCGGTCCCGCATCCCTTGTGGGGGCCGGTTTCGGAATGGCCGGCGCCGGTCTCGTCTACGTCATCTTCAGCTTCCTGCGACGTGCCGAGGCACCCCAGGCGTTCAGCCTGTCTGACATGGTGGGACGCCATGGGCGCGTCACCGTCGGGATTCCCGCCGGCCGCAACGGCAGCGTCATCCTCAGCTACGGCGGTGCGTCACACGAGCTGACGGCGACGGCTGATGTCCAGATCGCGGCCGGAAGCACCGTCACGATCACCGACGTGGTCGGTGGCACATTGATCGTCAGGCGCCTCGGCGCCGACGATGGAGGGAGATCCGATGCCTGACCTCGTGAACCTCGTCGGCGGCGGGCCGCTGCTCATCATCGTAGCGGTCGTCATCGTGGCGCTGCTCATCAGCTACGTGGCCAGCCGCTACCGAGTCGCGAACGCAAACGAGGCCCTGATCGTGGCAGGCTCCCGCGGCGCAAAGGTGCGGGACGAGCGCGGCGAGGTCGCGGCGGAAGGTGGTCGGGTCGACGACAAGGGCATCAAGGTCGTGGTCGGCGGCGGCACGTTTGTGCTGCCGCTCGTCCACAAGGTCGGGCGCATGAAACTGACGGCACGCCAGATCAGCGTCGTGCTCCCCGACGCCGTCACCAGCCAGGGCATCAAGGTCGCGGTGCAGGGCGTGGCGACCTTCAAGATCGGTCGCGACGTGGAGTCGATCCGTAACGCCGCGGAGCGCTTCCTCGACGCGAAGGACGAGCAGGTCGATTCGATCGTCAAGAACGTGCTCGAGGGTTCGCTGCGCTCGATCGTCGGTACCCTCACGATCGAGGAACTGATCATGGACCGGCAGAAGCTGCTCCAGCAGGTGCAGGACTCGGCCAAAGGTGATCTCGCCACCTCGGGGCTCCAGATCGACGCCTTCACGATCCAGAGCATCGCCGATGAGTCTGGCTACATCGAACTCCTCGGCCAGCAGAAGCTCTCCGTGGTCGAGCGAGACGCGCGCATGGCAAAGGCGACCGCCGACCAGGAAGCCGCCGTCCGCGAGGCTGAGTCCGACCAGATCAAGATCGACGCCGCCCGCGACGTCTCATTGCGGCGTGCTGAGACCGAGACGCAGACCGCCGCCGCCGAGGCACGGGCCGCTCAATCGGGGCCGCTCGCTCAGGCCGAGGCACAGCAGGAAGTCACGCGACGCCAGACCGAGCTCGCCCAGCTCGAGGCGGCACGCAAGGAGCAGGAGCTCCTGACCTCCACCGTCCGCCCGGCCGAGGCGGAGGCAGCGGCGGTCGTCAAGCGTGCCGATGGCGAACGACAGGCACAGATCGCCGCTGCGCAGGCCTCCGCCGAACGAACGAGGCTCGCCGGCGAGGCGGAGGCGCGGGTCACCGTGGCCAAGGGCGAGGCACAGGCTCGAGTCGTCTCGCTCAACGCGGATGCGGAGGCGCATCGGACAGCTGTGGAGGGAAACGCCGAAGCGGAGATCACCCTCACCCAGGGCGAGTCGGCTGCGAAGGCACTGGCCCTGCGTGCGGAGGCATACAAGCAGTTCAACGAGGCCGCCGTCATTCAGACCGTGCTCAGCATGCTGCCCGACATCGTGCGAGCCGCCGCTGAGCCGATGGGCAACATCGGGTCGCTGACCGTCCTTTCGTCGGACGGCGCCTCGGACGTCGTTCGAACCACCACGCGCACGGTCGCGGAAGCCGGCGCCGCGGTGAAGGGCCTGACGGGCCTGGATATCCCAACGCTCATCAAGGACGCCGTCAGCCGCCAGGGCGGTGCTGCACCACGATCGGAAAGACGGGCCACGGAGGAGCCCGTTCGCGCGCGCCAACGACCGAAGGGCGAGCCCACCGATGCCGCAACCCCGGAGCCTGCTCAGGCATTCGCCGATGCGGTGGATACCATCCAACGCGCTGGCACAATGCCGACGCCCGCCTCGAGCCGATCCGGTGAGGCTCGGCTCTCGCTCCCGGATGATGTCACGGCGTCCAGCGCCGCGACCGCACTGGCCGATGCACTCGAGGGCATTCCCGGGACGCGACGGTATGCGGACATGCCGCTGAGCAACCTGGCCAACCGCGGACCGCGGATCGCGAGAAGCCTCTGGGCCTCCATCCCCGAGCGGCTGCGCGGCCCCCTCGGCGATCGAACCATTGGCCAACTCCTCGATGACAGCACCTCCCGTCGATGAAGTGTGTCAGCCAAGCTTCGAATCTCGGTGAGATGCGGCGCCGTGGTGACGCCCCGCGAACGTACACAGCACGCTAGCCTAGAACCCATGACGAGCTCCAAGTCCGACCCGAGGACCGCGAACGGGATCTGGGCCACCACGCAGGCAGAGCTCGACGAGGCCGCCGAGCGGCTGCATCTCGACGAGGGCATGCATCGCGTCCTGCGGGTACCCAAGCGCGAGCTGACGGTCAACTTCCCCGTTACCCACGACAATGGTCACGTTGATGTATACACGGGGTTCCGCGTCCACCATAACGTCAACCGCGGGCCGGTTTCTGGCGGCGTGCGCTACGTCCCGAGCCTCGACCTCGACGAGGTGCGTGCCCTCGCCATGCTGAACACCTGGAAGGCCGCGCTCGTCAAGATTCCGTTCGGTGGCGCAGCGGGCGGGGTGCGTGTCAACCCGCGCCGGCTGAGCGTGAACGAGCGCCAGGGGCTCACGCGGCGCTATGCGACGGAGATCGGCATCCTGCTCGGCCCGGACAGCGATATCCCGTCGCCGGATGTGAACACGGGATCACAGACGATGGCCTGGATCATGGACACCCTCTCGATGCACCAGGGCCACACGGTGGCGGCATCGGTCATCGGGAAGCCCCTGGCGATCGGCGGAACGCGTGGTCGTCGAAGCGCCACGGCGCGTGGTGCCGTGCGCTGCATCGCCTCGGCAGCGGCGACAGGCGGTCGCGGGCTGGAGGGAGCGCGCGTGGTCGTCCAGGGCTTCGGACGCGTCGGCATGACGCTGGCGGAGGAGCTGCTCCAGGTCGGCGCGGTGATTATCGGGGTCGCCGATGATCGTGACGCGGTGGCGAATGCGCGGGGCGTCGACGTCAGAGCCGCGACCGAATGGATGCGCGAGCATGATGCGATTCATGACCTGCCGGACACCGAGCCCATGACGAAGGCGGAGCTCTTCGCCATGGAATGCGACGTCGTGGCACTCGCCGGGCTCCAGGGTGAGATCACCGATGCCCACGCCGA
>JBBJNX010000307.1:0-3483 GCA_037721115.1 Candidatus Limnocylindria bacterium | reverse complement strand
AGGCGGAACTCTTCGTCGACGCCAACGGCGCCTACACCAGACGTCTGGCCATCGAGCAGGCGCACCGGTTTGCCGAGCACGGGGTGAGCTATTTCGAGGAGCCGGTTCCGCAGCGCCGGCTTCTCGATCTCAGGGCGATCCGGGCTGCCGCCCCGATGGCCATCGCGGCCGGCGAGTACAGCTACACGCGCGAGGACACGCGCGATCTCTTGGCGAGCGGCGCGGTGGACGTCGTTCAGGCGGATGCGACGCGCTGTCTGGGCGTCACCGGCTGGATGGAAGCGGCCTCGATGGCGGCCGGGCACGCGACACCCTTCTCGGCCCACACCGCGCCTTCGCTCCACGTACATCTCGGTTGCGCGGCGCCGGCGATCGCCCACATCGAGTGGTTTGCGGATCACGTGCGTGTGGAGTCGATGGTCTTCGACGGCGTCGTGTCCCCGGTCGGCGGGTACCTGCGCCCCGATCCCAGTGCGCCCGGGCTGGGCCTTGCCATTCGTCATCAGGACGTGGAACAGTGGCGTATCTGACGGCCCGGAGTCACCGACGCCGCGAACGCGCCCTCGTGTTTGTGAAGGAGAACTGACATTGCGACACGATGGTGGTCCGGGCCGCGCCGCTCTCGCCGGCCTGATCGGCGGAGCAGTCGGCCTGCTCGCCATGACGGGCTATTGGGCGATGGTCAAGGGGATCACCGGGAAGGACCCGCGCGAGGAGGCGCAGAAGCAGGCGAAGGCCGCGGGTCGTCCACTGCCGGAGGAGTCGAGCACGGCCAAGGGCGGTCGACTCGTCTACGAGACGCTGACCGGCCGCAAGCCGGACGAGAAGACGGCCAACTACCTCAGCTGGGCATTTGACTGGAGCTACACCCTCGGCATGTCCGCCGCGTACGGGATCGGGCGGCGCTTCATCCCGCAGGCACGGATCGGGTTCGGCATCGGGTTCGGCACCGCCGTCTGGATCCTCGGAGACGAGATCGGCGTGTGGCTGCTCGGCCTGGCTGCGGCTCCGACCGACTATCCGGCCAGGGTGCACGCCCACTCCGCGGTCGGCCACGCGATCTACGGAGCCGCGCTGGAAGGCGTTGCCGCGGGCGTCGAGTGGGCGCTCGAGAGGAGCTGAGATGAGCCAGACGAGCGCGGGTCTGCTGGTCGACCGTCTTCTCGACTGGGGGGTGGACACGATCTTCGGTCTGCCCGGCGACGGCATCAACGGCCTCCTGGAGGCGCTGCGACAGGTCCGGGACAGGATTCGCTTCGTGCACATGCGCCACGAGGAAGCCGCAGCGTTTGCTGCGGTGGGCTACGCGAAGTTCAGCGGCCGCCTGGGCGTCTGCATGTCGACGTCCGGGCCAGGGGCGATCCACCTGCTGAACGGCCTGTACGACGCGAAGCTGGACGGCGTGCCGGTCCTCGCGATCACCGGCATGACCTACCACGACCTGATCGGGACACACTATCAGCAGGACGTCAACACCGACTATCTCTTCCAGGACGTGGCGCTCTTCAACCAGCGAATCATGGGCCCGGCACACGTCGAGCACCTTACCGATCTTGCGATCCGGACCGCCCTCTCGGGCCGCGGCGTGGCGCACCTGGCCTTCCCGACCGACCTCCAGGAGCTTGACGCGGAGGCGGGCGACCGATCGAAGAAGAACGTGGCGGGCCATACCGCCGCGGGCGACGCCACGCAGCGCTTCGAGACCCCGGTGCGGGTGCCACTGCGGTCGGACCTGGAACGGGCCGCACGCGTCTTCGAGGGCAAGGAGCGGATCGTCATCCTGGCCGGGGCCGGTTCGCGGGGTGCGGCGGACACCCTCGAAGCGGTGGCCAAACGGCTGAGCGCGATCATCGCCAAGCCGCTCCTGGGCAAGGACGTGCTGCCGGACGACAGCCCGTGGACGACCGGCGGCGTGGGGCTCCTGGGCACGCGGGCCTCGCAGGACGCACTCGAGCATTGCGACGCGCTGCTGATCGTCGGCAGCAGCTTTCCCTACATCGAGTACTACCCGAAGGCCGACCAGGCGGTTGGGGTGCAGATCGACGATGATCCCGCCCGGATCGGCATCCGTTTCCCGGTCGACGTCGGGTTAGTGGGCGACGCTCCGGCGACGCTGCGCGAGCTCCTGCCGCTGCTGCCGCACAACGAGAACACGACATTCCTCGAGGAAGGCCGCGCCGCGGCGGCCGACTGGCTCGCGCTCATGGAGCTGCGCGGCACGCGGCCTGAGATGCCGATGAAGCCCCAGGTCGTGGCCTGGGAACTGGGCAAGCTCATCGCGGAAGACGCGATCATCGCATCCGACTCCGGCACGATCGCCACCTGGGCAGCCCGTCAGATCCGTATCAGGGCCGGCCAGCGGTTCTCGCTCAGCGGCAACCTGGCCACGATGGCCAACGGCTTCCCATATGCGATCGGCGCGCAGGTCGCCTTCCCCGATCGACAATGCGTGGCATTCGTGGGCGACGGCGGATTCCAGATGCTCATGGCCGAGTTCGCGACCTGCGTGCAGGAGCGACTGCCGGTCAAGGTCGTGGTCATCAAGAACGACACCCTGGGCATGATCAAATGGGAGCAGATGGTCTTCCTCGGTAACCCCGAGTACGGCGTCGACCTTTCCCCGGTCGACTTCGTCGCCTTCGCCGAGGCATGCGGCGGCCGCGGCGTTCGGATCGACGATCCGGCGCGCGCCAGAGAACAGCTCGCCGGTGCCCTGGCGATGGACGGCCCCGTGCTCATCGAAGCGGTGGTGGATCCATTTGAGCCCCCTATGCCCCCCAAGGTGACGCTCGAACAGGCTACCAACATGGCGGCCTCGCTGGCGCGTGGCGAGCCGAATCGGAAGCGGATCGGTCTCACCCTCTTCCGCGACACCATCAGCGAATCGGCGTTTCCCGCGGCCGATGCAGGCGTGGCGGCGCGAGTCGTGGATGCGGTGGGCAAACTCATCGGCCGGAACGAAGAGAAGGGTGAAGGGCCAGCTGAGTCCGTGGCCGACCAGGAACGGGGAACCGACCATTGACCCGCCGCCTGTTCGATCGACTCGGCCTTGCCCGCCTCATCCGCTTGGGTGTGCTGAGCGCCATCCCCCCGGCCTGGTTCGAGATCGCCGTGCTTCATTTGCGTGGCAGCTTTCAGAGCCGGCCAATGTGGACGCCGCTCGTGGCGCTGCCGATCGTCGCCCTGGGCGGCGCGATCACCGGCCTCGATCGCGATGAGGCGCGCTCGCGGGCCCGCTTCCGCCCGCTCGCCTGGCTCCTCTTGCTGGTCGGCGCCATCGGAACACTCTTCCATGTCCGCGGCGTTGGGCGCCAGATGGGCGGCTTCGACAACTGGCGTTTCAATATGGAGACCGGGCCACCATTCCCGGCACCGGCGCAGTTGGCACTCTTCGGTGCGGTCGGGCTGCTCGCCTCGCAACAAGCCCCCGGGTTGCCCGCTTCTGACAGCGAGGAACGAAGGCTTGTCGCCGGGATCCGGGCG
>JBBJNX010000306.1:0-3488 GCA_037721115.1 Candidatus Limnocylindria bacterium | reverse complement strand
GCTCACGGCCGATCCTCGGCGACTGATCCCGAGCGCGGTCGGCAATCGGTAGTGGTCTAGTTTGGGCGGATGAAGCGGTCCCGATAGGGGAACAGCGCGAGAGCAAGGAGAACGGATGTCAAGGCTCAAGGCGACAATCGGCTGGATACAGATGGACTGCCATGACCCTGACGCTCTTCGAGAGTTCTGGGGCGAGCTGCTTGGCATGGCCGTCGATGCCGGCCCAGCCCCGGACGCATTCAGGCCGTTAGCCCGCGTCGGAGAAGCACCGGGCCTTTCCTTCCAGCGCGTTCCGGAACCGAAGGTCGTCAAGAACCGCGTTCACCTGGACCTGATCGTTGAGGACATCGACGCTGTAACAGAGTGGGTCGAGTCCCACGGCGGTCATCGCCGAGGCGAGCGACCCGACTTCACTGAGAACGGCTGGCAGTGGCGCACGATGGCAGATCCGGAAGGCAACGAATTCTGTTTGGTGCCTACCGATGCAAACTAGACCACTACCCGGCAGTCGCCCAGAAGTAACCCACTGGAAGGACCAGCTCCATCGCCAGAGCTTGGGTGGACCGGTGCTCGGGGTGGCGACGGGTTGCAGGCCCTCCGGTGCTATTGCTCGCCAGCCGCTCGGATGCGCGCGACCAGCAAACGGGCTACGTCGACGCATTCCGCCGGTGCGGTGATCGGAGCTGGCGGATCCCCCACGTAATGATCGGACAGCAGTTGATCTTCGGCGAGGACGGCGATGAGCGCAGCCTTCGTGTCCGGTCGCGATAAATGATCGGGAAGGCGCAGCGCCAGCATGTCGAGCGGGTCGGTGGCCGCTGCCGGGAACCGGGCGATGACCCTTCCGACCTCAGGATCCTCATGATGGAGATGCAGCCAAGCACGTACCGCCGGATGGAGACCGGTCGCTCCAACATAGACGACAGGTCGGTCCCCACTGACAAGGAGCCACGCGTAGACCCACGAGCCGACATTGACTATTTCACCGTCCCGGATGTTTAGGACGACGTCCGCTTGCTCGACCATAGACGGCGCGCCGTGTTCATCTACCACCGCGCCAGTATGCGGCGTCGTCAGCGCTACGCTTGGTCGATCGAGCGACGGTATCAACACCTCGCCGGCCCAGCCTGAATGCGCCAGCGCACGGCCGGCAATCTCCGTCACCGAACGATCATCGATCTGCAGCATGTGCACCTCCGGCCGCCTGTCGGGCGCCATCGCCACGAGCTGCTGGACGCTGCGCTCGATTTGCACCGACTGACCTGAACCGACCTCGCGGCGAGCCACGCGCGCCTCGATGGTGGTCTGGTCAGCGCGAGCCAAACGAAGGTGAAGGCTGCACCGGGGATGGCGCGCTCCAGCCACGCCACGTCGTCAGGGCGATCGACGCGCACGCCGGTGAGGATCAACCGCGACACGCCACGCTCTCGACAGCGAGTCCTCACCATGGCGATTCTCCTCGTCCTGGAGAGCGCGGAGAGATTTCGGCATTCGGCCCCCGAACGCCACGCTGGCTGGGGGGCACGCATCTCACGCACGCTCGCGTGGCGTGGGCAGCCGCTCACATGAGGCGCAGCATGGGATGAACGTAACAGTGACCCAAGCCATAGTGGGCCACGGCGGACCGACCGGAGGGTTCGTACTACGCATTGTCTTCTCCGTCGAGAAGGGGCAACAATGCGCTCTGGCCCGAGGAGACGGCAGTGTCGAAATGCCAGTCGAGCTTGTCGTAGATGGCCACGGACGAAGCGTCATCCACTCATGGGATCCGCGTCAATGCCATTTCACGACCGAGCAGGGTGGCGACCGCAGCCAGGTGCCGAAGGCACAGGCTAGAAGAAGCCCCCTTTGGCGAGCTTCCACTCCTCGTAGCCGAGCAGCTCATCGGGATCGACGACCGCGCTTCTGATGAACTCCGGCTGCCATGCGCGGAAGGCCGCGTGGCTGAGCGGCAGATGCCTGATGGCCAGTGGTTCGCTTGGTGGGGCGTCGCCGATCGACGATGGGTCGACCGCACGCGACTCCAGGCTCGCGTCCTCCACCTGGTGTGGACGCTCGGCAAAGGTATTCGAGTACACCCGCACGTGGACGCCGCGGATTTGCTGCCGCAGCAGCTTCACCACGCCGAACCCGACTGACTCGACCCCCATCGCTTGGAGCCGGACGCTGAACAACCCGCCAACGCTCGGGGGACGCTGTTCGCCGAATGCGGCACCCTTGCGGTGGCGCCAGGTCGTGACGCGCGTCGTCGCGTCGTTCGGTACCGGCGTGACGGCCAATAGCTGCGGACGCGCGTTCCTGAACTCACTGATCGTCATCGGCATGTGCACTAGTCCGAGGCCGCCATCGGCGAGCAGGGAGTCGGCGCCCGTATGGACCAGCGAGGCCGTCGAGCGAACCGTCGGCTCCAGGGGGCGCAGGTCGAGGTAGTCCTTCAGCCGCCGATGCTCCAGCTTGACATCCTCCACGGACGTCGCCCGCGATTTCGCCACACCGGGGCGAAGCTCGAGATGGACATGGCCGTCATCGGCATCGAGGACTTGGCCGATCCGGTACCGCCCACCTCCGTCGAGGACATAGACCCCGCCGTCGACAGGAACGATGGCGTCGCGAGCCATCTCCGCCTGCATCTGGTCCAGAACGCGACGCCACAGTCGCCGATCGATGCGCCAGGTGAGCC
The DNA here is from genome assembly GCA_037721115.1 of Candidatus Limnocylindria bacterium. Lineage (GTDB taxonomy): Bacteria > Chloroflexota > Limnocylindria > QHBO01 > QHBO01 > JACDBZ01. The sequence goes on along the minus strand of JBBJNX010000306.1, from coordinate 808 downwards.
GGTCGACGACGGGCCCGAGGATGGCGGGCCCGTTCCTGATGTCTGCCGCCAGGCTCAACCTCGTGCCGCCCTCGGCCTCGTCGAGCTCGAACTGGAGGTCCGCCCGCTCACCGAAGCCTGCCAGCCGAACATGCCAGAGGCGCGGTGGATCCGCGGCGATGACAGCGCCCGGTCGCTCAATGCCCTTGATTGCGCGTTGCACGAAGGTCGTGCCGGCGATGCTCAGCGGGCCAGAGACATCGGTGATCTCGGCCGTGCCGTAGAACCAGCGATGGATGCGCCGAGGATCCGTGAGAGCGGCGAAGACAGACGAGCGCTCCCTGGGGACGTCGACCTGGATGGTGAAGCTCGTCATACGGCCATCTAGTGTTCCGCGCGGACGTGACGCATCAGGTCAGTCAGGGCTTCAAATGGCGTGTGACCCCATCCTTCGCAGCCTGCACGGGGCTCCTCATCGCGTTGTGCGAAGGCCACCCACTCGCGGTGCCCGCTCGGACCGTGGAAGGTCACGCCGGCAAGCTCGAAGCCATCTGGCATCTGGACGGCTGCCGCCTCAAAGGCCGCACGTAGCTGGTCCTGGTCGATCATGTCTTCAGCGTCGGCGATGCCTCGCCGGCGGTCAATGGCCTGAACGAGGCGCACGGCGGTTAGGACGGTAGTCGCCGCGGTAGCCGCTCTAGCACCATAACGCGCACCTTGCCCCCGCCAATGGGACGATGACCCGCGCAAGCTCCGTTGCGATACTGCTCGCTCAGTTGCGCCAGGTGCAGTCAAAGGCTACGTGGCGTCGTAATGCGAGAATCGTTCG
>JBBJNX010000305.1:0-3498 GCA_037721115.1 Candidatus Limnocylindria bacterium | reverse complement strand
AGGGCACGTACCCCGATCCCGATCGACGTCTCCTGGGTGAGCTCCTCGACCTCGCCGTTTCGGGCTCCCATGGCTTCGTGGCGGCGGTCCATGACGCGCGCATCGGCGTAGCGGGCGCCCGCGGCAAGGGCGGCTTCCACCGCCATTTCGGCGTAATCGAACATCGGTGAATGGTAGCCGGGCTACCGAAGCTCATTCGGCATCAGCTCCGTAGGTTCTGAGTCGACCCGTGCCAATCCTCTCAAATTCCCATGGGGAGAGAGCAATAAGGGAAACGACCATGACCTTGCCATCCAATTCTCCTCGGGCGAGAAACGGAGCTGATTCCCCATGTCGTCCACGCTCAGCGCATGACCAAGGACCGCTCAGCACCGATCGGTATCCACGCTAGGTTGCGGTGGATGAGAACTTGATAGGAAACGCCTCGCGCCGCTTCCCTTTCAGTCCGTGCGACCAGGTCCCGCGGCGATCCCGCCTCCGGGCCGATGCGCCGCGTCCGCCCGCTCGACCGGCTCCTGCCAATTGATCTCGGTGATGCGACCGGGCGGGAACTCGCCATCTGCTGGAACGATCCCCTCCTCGGCCTCCAGCGGGATGCCGATCGGCGCAACGAGGTAGCGGCCGGCCAGGCGCCGAGCGTCGCGGTCGAGCGCGAAACCCGCCTTGGCGCGGTGGAAGGTGACGGTGACGTCCGCGGTGATCACCGGCGTGGAACGCGCACCGCCGGTGAGATCCACGCGCGTCGGCGTATCGATGGCCAGTACGGCACATGGACGACTGGCGGCCTGCGCGTGCGTGCGCGTTGCGTTGATCAGATCGACCGCCGTCGCGACCGGCTCGCGCAGTGGACCCGAGGCGCCGGAGCCAAGTAGCGCGTCGATGATCAGAGTCGCCTCGGCGATCCGCTCCCGGAGGCGGAGCAGAAGTTCGGGGGACGGCGCCACGAACAGCTCCAGCGATCCGGCCGACGCCATCGCCTGGAGGACAGTCCAGTTGTGCCCCGCGGCGCGGCCAGAGACCTTCGAGGCATCGGCGACCAGGATGACGAGCACGGCGCGACCGGTGGCGGCCAGGCGCCGCGCGACCACGAATCCGTCAGCGCCGTTGTTGCCCGGCCCGCACAGCACCACCACGAGCGGGGGGCGAGCCAGCGGACCCGCGGGGCCACGCACCTTCTCGGTCAGACGACCGAGTTCCGCCTGCGCAACCTCGGCAACCGCCGCGCCGGCGGACTCCATGAGCGCGTCCTCGGTCAGGCCGAGCTTCTGGGCGAACTCGTCGATGCGTGCCATCTCATCCGCGCCGATGAGGACAGGCACCCCGCGCTCACCTCGCGCGGCCTGATCGATCACCCGGGTGCTTAGAGCGACTTCAGGTAGGCGACGATCGCGTCGATCTGCTCGGGCGACAACTGACCTCCGAACGCGGGCATGCCACCTCGGTCGAGTCCTTCGGTCTCGGGAACCGTCCCATCGATCCAGAGCGCGATCCACTCGTCCGGATACTCTGCGCCAAGATCCTGAAGATTCTCGCTGATCGGCCCCTCCGCGACGCCAAGCAGGCTGGGGAAGTTGCCTCCCCCGTCGAGCTCGGCGCCGTGACACGCGGCGCACTGAGCTTCGGCCACGAGCGCCTCGCCGACGGCCGGATCGGCTTCACCGCCGCCGGAAGCGACCGGGGCACTGGCGCCGGGAATGGCAAATGCCGGGTTCTCGCCCGCGAGGTTCGAGACCAGGTAGACCCCACCGACCAGGAAGACGAAGACGGTGAGGCCGATCGCCCACGGCGGCAGGCCACCGGAACGTGTCTCGATCGGCGTATGAACGGTCATCGGCTCAGTGCCCCGCTGCTGCGGTGGCGGAGGTACCCGGGACGGCATAGTCCACGCGCTCACCGCTCGTATACATCAGGAACAGGTTGACCAGGAACGAGAGTCCGGCCAGTGCAACCATCCCGAAGCCCGCGAAAGCGATGGCCCGATAGCCGAGCAGCATGTCGCCGACCGCGTCCGAAGCCGTTCCCTGACCGAGCAGAGATGCCTCGGCCATGCCGCCGCCCATCAGCGCCAGGCCCGCAACGGTCACGCCGGCGAACGTGAGCCACAGCTGCGCAGCGGAGAGGAAGCCGCCACCCCAAGCTCGTCGCAGGATGCGGGGCAGGGCGTGTTCGGCAAGCGCAAAGGCGGCGAAGGTGAACGTGCCGTAGGCAACCCACAGGAACGCGCCGCGCTGCCAATCGGTCTCGCCGACAAAGAGATCGACGGCGCGGAGCGCGCCGATCGATTCGAGCAGCGTCCCCGCGAACAGGAACGCGATCGAGATGACGGCAAAGGCGGCGGTGCCAACGCTGAAGACGAGCGTCCAACGACCCTGCATGGTCTGCACCGAGTTGATGGCCGTGAGCGCGGCCGGTACCAGCAGCAACATCGTCGCGACGATCCCGACGCTGGTGATGGCGTACGGGATGCTTGCGTCGGCAAGTGAGCTCAGGCCCGCGAGCGGCGCGACGACGAGCCAGGTGACGAAGCTCAGCATTCCGATTCCGGCCCAGGCGGTGGGTTGACCGGCGGCGCGCGGCACAAGGTAATGAAGGGTCGCGTGCGTCATGCCCAGCAGCCAGATGACCGGGATGGCGCGCTCGATGTACGCGGATGCCAGCGCAACCGGCAGGTCCGCCAGTTCAAAGAAGAAGTCAAGCAGACCCAGCCCGGCATTCAGACTCAGGAGGCCCAGCAGGCCCAGCAGGGCCACTCCGACGAACCAGAGGCTGACGTAGCCGGTTCGCAGCGACGTCGCGGCGGTGGCGAAAAAAGCGCCGGTCACGATCAACGCCCCGGTGGCCAGCCCGCCGTCGATCAGCCATGGGAATGCGGTCAGCGGCGCGTTCGGCCCAAGGTCGAAGACGTAGAGCGAGGCGATGCCGGCGGCGAGCGTGAGGTTCCAGATGGCGAGCGCGCCGTTCAGCCCGACCTCCATGGCGAGCGTTCGCCCCAGCAGGCGCGGGGTCATGAACGCGACGGCGGCAAACCCGACGTTCGTGAGCCATCCATAGACGGTGGCGTTCACAAAGGCGTAATCAACCCGCCGCATGTCGAAGGTGAGGCTGAGGTCGAACAGCCCGAGCGGGAGCGAGAAGCCGATATCGACCAGGCGCAGGCCAATCGCCATGGCGCCCAGTCCGGTGGCGACCGCCAGCCAGAGCGCGGCGGCAACGAAGAACCCGGTGGCCGCGCTATCGGGGCCAGAGGGAATGAGCGAACGACGGCGCTTCGGCGGCTCGTCGTAGGGGCGCAGCTTCTTCGGATTGACCGTCATCGGGCGCGTTCACCCTCCTGCGGGCTCGCTTCGGCGGAATAGGCCGCCGCATTGTACCCAACCGCGAGCGCGCCACGCCGAGCAACACGAAAGCCGCCCCGGGGGAGGCGGCTCTCGATCTCGGATGCGTGGTTGCGGGGGACGGATTCGAACCGCCGACCTTCGGGTTATGAGCCCGACGAGC
>JBBJNX010000304.1:0-3503 GCA_037721115.1 Candidatus Limnocylindria bacterium | reverse complement strand
CCTACTTCGCAGGCGCGGCTGCGTTGTGGCTGACACTGATGTCGCTGCACCAGGCGTATTTCCTGATCGCCTTCAGCGCGTACCAACAGGTCCTCTCCTACTTGCCATCACTCCGTTCGGCCATCCCGGGCGTTGCAGTCCTCAGCGCTCTGTTGGTGGCCGTGGAGTTCCTCGATGCGGGGCGGCCATCGGCCCTGTCCTTGCTGATCGCACTGCTCTCTGTTGGCCTTTGCATCCTGGGCGCACTGTGGATCGACGCCATCATGCGCCAGAGCCAGGACCGCCACCGCCTGATCGAGGAGCTGGAGGTAACGCGAGCGGAGCTGGCGGTGGCCGAGCGGCAGGCGGGCACGCTGAGTGAGCGCCAACGCTTGGCCCACGAGATCCACGACACGCTGGCCCAGGGCGTCACCAGCGTCGTGACGCTCCTGGAAGCCACCGAAGCCGAGCTCGCTCCGGGACAGGCAACGGCACGCCGTCACCTGGGGCACGCCCTTCGCACCGCCCGAGAAACCCTGGTGGAGGCCCGTCGATTCGTCTGGGCGCTCCAGCCCGAGGCGCTCGACCGAGCCTCGCTGGCGGAGGCGCTCGGAAGGCTGGCCGCGACCCTGGCCGACGAGACGGGCATGACGGCTCGGTTCCTGCTCACCGGCGTCCCCCAACCTATGGGCGCAAGGGCCGAGATCGCGTTGTTGCGCGCCGCCCAAGAGGCCACCGCGAACATCCGAAAGCATGCTCAGGCAAGTGAAGCCGTTCTCACACTCTCGTACTTGGACGACCGGGTGATCCTGGACGTGAGGGACGACGGCCGTGGCTTCGACGTCGCCGCCGCCGATAGTCATCGGGCCGAGGTCAGCGGTGGGCTCGGCCTACGAGGGCTCAAGACGCGTCTGTCGATCCTCGGGGGCGTGTTGGAGGTCGAGAGCGCTCCCGGGGACGGCACGGTACTCGTGGTCCAGGTGCCGACCGGAGCGGCCGGAGCGGAAACGGACGGCGGTGGGATGACATGAGCCAGCCCATCCGGGTGCTCGTCGTCGATGACCACCCCGTGGTACGAGCCGGAGTTCAGGGCATGCTCGCCAGCCACGCCGACTTCGACGTGATCGGTGAGGCCTCCGATGGAGAGGATGCGGTCACCAAGGTCGAGGCGCTCAACCCCGATGTCGTGCTGATGGACCTCCGCATGCCCGGAGTCGACGGGGTGGAGGCCACGAAGCGGATCCGGGCGCGGCATCCCGGGGTCCAGGTTCTCGTCCTCACCACCTACGACACCGACGACGACATCGTGCGGGCGGTAGAGGCCGGCGCCGTCGGCTACCTCCTCAAGGATGCTCCCCGGGAAGAACTGTTCCGGGGCGTGCACGCCGCCGCTCGGGGCGAGTCACAGCTGGCGGCGGCCGTCGTTTCCCGGCTCGTGGGCAGGATGCGGGCGCCGGCTGGCCAGTCGCTCAGTCCGAGGGAGTTGGAGGTGCTGATGTTGGTTGCCGACGGCAGCCCGAACAAGGAAATCGCGCGGACGCTGTACATCAGCGAGACCACGGTGAAGTCACACCTGGCCCACATCTTTACCAAGCTGGAGGTCGACGACCGAACGGCGGCGGTCACGGTTGCCCTCGACCGGGGCATGATCCGGTTGAAACGGTGAGGAGTGGTGACGCGGAATGGCCCTGACGTTCGTGGAGACTCGAGCGGGTTGGCTTCAGGCCACGGCGGTCGGCGCCGCCGATGGCTAGCGCTTTACTGGCTCAGTGAGCAAGGGCTTGGCCCGACCGGGGACGGACCCGCGTTTCAGGTCCGCCATGGCCGAACAGCGGATCCGCATGCCGATCATCGGTCGGGACGAGTGGGAGCGGGCAGCTCGAGAGTCGGCCTAGGAAGGGAATCTGATCCAGCTTTCGCCGATGTTCGTCTTTGCCTAGTCACGCTCGGCGTGCCGTTTTCGCCACGGCTTGCTGCCGCCCGGCTCCGTATCGGAATCGACTGATGACTCCGGCCGCAGGCGGCGAGCGCATCAGCTTGCGGCAGCGTGGTCCGTACCGCGTGACCTAGAACACCCGTTCACGCCGATCTGAGCGTGAATTCGATTCATAAGGGTGCTAATAAGGGTGCTTCAAGGCCCGTTAGAACAGCAGTGCTACTACTCTGAGCGTGTTCGGGCCTTCGTTATGAGTGCTGGTACCGCATACCGGATGCGCGGGATTCGCGTGTCATACGGCCCAGTTTGGATCGATTGAGGACGATTGAGTCGCTGTGGGAAGCATGACGCGATCCTATAAGCACCCTTATAAGGGTGCTTATAAGGGTGCTTCAGCTTCAGGGAGGAGGCGCCTCGCGTCCCCCGCACATCGCCGGTCCGGAAGGAGGACTCGGATCGGTGCGGGCCTTCAGCCGCAACGGTTGGCGATCCAATCGCGAAGTCCCCTCGCTCAGGTCGCCACTCGCCACGGCGCGGATGACGCGGTCGGTCTCATCCGGATCACCGGGCGCTGGGACCCACGTTCGGCGGTTGCGCTCCACGAACTCGACGGTGGCCAGGAACGCGCAGCGTCTATTGCCATCCGGGGATGGTTCTTGACGAGGTGCCAGCACAGAACGGCGGCCTTCGTCGCAAAGTCCGGGTAGGCCTCCACGTCGCCGAAGCCGGCCTACGGCGCGGCCAGCGCGGATTCGGCCAGTCCGATGCGATTGAAGTTCGCGATTACCTCGGCCGGCAGGCCGAGGACGCGCTCAGCGATGAGCAGGTAGTCCGCCAGCTCGAGATAGGCGATCACCGAGCGAGGCGCTCGAGGATCTCCTTATTGCGGTCGATGCTGTCCTGCAGGCGCTTGCGGAAATCCGCATCCTGACGGCGAGCCTCGATGTGCGCCGCGATGGCGCGCCGGATCTCCTCGTTGACGGAGACCTCGTCGACAGCGGCGATCGCCTCGAGCTCCTTCGCCTGGTCGATCGGCAGACGTAGGGTGCGGGCTTTGGTCGTCATCGTCGAACTCCTCTGCGATGGTACGGTATCACCGTACCGTGGTATCACGGTTCACGCAAGCCGCGCTCGTGGTCGACGAACTCTCCCTGAGCGGTGAGTCGCGTAAGGGCTGGATTGGCGTGCCCGAGAGGGCTGAGACACGCGAAGTCGGTACTTCGACGCATGCTGGCGGTCGATCATGCGGTCCTGAGCACCCGCGTATCTCGGATAAGGGATACGGTCTGGGGGAGCGCGACTCGGATCACACGGTTGCAAGAGAGAGCGTTGCGTTTCAGGATCGGAGGACGACCATGTTCAATGGAGCTCACGTCATCATCTACAGTCAGCAGGCGGAGGCAGATCGCGCCTTCCTGCGAGATCACCTTGGTCTCGCCAACGTCGACGCCGGCGATGGCTGGCTGATCTTCAAGCTGCCACCCGCTGAGCTGGCCATCCACCCCACCGATGGCCAGACGAAACACGAGTTCTACTTCATGTGCGAAGACGTCGAGGAGGCCCTTCGGAAGCTCACGGCGGAGGGGGC
>JBBJNX010000303.1:0-3516 GCA_037721115.1 Candidatus Limnocylindria bacterium | reverse complement strand
AGCGTGCGCACCGCCACGACGGTCGCCGCGGCGCCGGAGGCGACCACGGGACCTGGGTGGTTCAAGGTGGTTTCGATCGCGAACATGCTGGTCTGCCTCACGCTCCTGGCTGTGTTCACGGCGGCTCTGGTCCGGCGCCTGAGTCGCGCGCGGCTTACCACTGCGGTCGGCCGTCGAGCCGCTCCTTCGCGCCGGCACGTCATCGTCGTCGGCTTCGGTCAGATCGGGTACCGGCTCGCTGAGGAGCTTCAGAGCCGCGGGATCCCGGTGCTCGGCGTCGAGCGCTCGCCTGACGCCCCCTGTCTGCGGTTGGCCCGTCGCGTCGGGATCCCCGTCGCGATCGCCCACGGCGACGATCGTGAGGCGCTCGAGCAACTCGGTGTCCGGCGATGTGCGGCGGTGGCAGCGGTCACCTCCGACGACTTGGTCAACGTGTCGGTCGGGCTTGCCGTGGCCGACATCCGCTCCGCGGCCCCCGTCCTCCTCCGGCTCGGCGACGGCGACGTCGCGGCGGAGACGGACTCCCTGCTTCATCTCGGGCGCATCTGCGATACGCATCACATCGCAGCCGAGGCCGTCGTCGGGACCCTCGTCCGGTTATGGGCGGCGGCGGAGCCCGCAGGGAGGCCTCCGCGTGCCCCGGAGGTCAGCCCTGCACCGCCCACGGAGTGAGGGTGAACTACCTCAGACACCGGCACGCCTGAGTTTGCCTCGACGGTCGACGCTTGCCAGGCGCATCGAGGACGCCCTCTCCGTCGCCGACGACACAGCCGTGCTCACCACCACCGCCGAATAGCTCGGCGGTGCTAGAGCTCGAACCCGAGTTGCTTCGTGCGCGTCAGGGTTTCCTCGACGATCGCCGTCGTGCCCGTGAGCCGACCGTTCTCGATGCGAAGGATGTAGATCTCCTCGATGTCCTCGAAGCGGCGCCCGGTTGGCGGCCGGCCGCGCCACTCGGAAGGGGCCGATCTTGACGCGTTGGCCGGTGCTCGGGGCGCTCGGCCAGGCGGATGAGCCGTCCCGTCAGGCGCTGACGGCTTCGCGGTCGTCTGCGGTTGGGCCCGGGATCGTGTCGATGCCCTCCATCGCCTTCGTGAACTCGATCGCCTCGTCGTCCATCACCGCACGCGGATTGAATGTCGCGTCGGCCATGACGCCGTGCACGCGCCGGCGCTGCATGCCGAAGTTCCCGGCGTCGTAGAGCGGCAGGACCGCTGCCTCGCGCAGATAGCGGTCGAACGAGTGCTTCCGGTCGACCGAATTGACGCCGACGACTTGCATGCACTTGTAGACGCAGTCGAACAGCATCTCGGTGCAGTGGATCTTGCACATCGCGCCGAGCATCTCGCCGTGGTAGTCATGCTGATCGAGGTAGTGGCCAGTCTTCCAGCAGAAGTAGCGCGCAGCCTCGATCTTCGCCGCCACGTCGCCCAGCACGTAGCCCGGGTACTGATAGTGGATGATCGGCTTCGGGCCGCCCGCCGTGTAGGTCTTGGCCCATTCGAGCGCGTCCTCGTAGGCGGCTCGCGCGACCGCGACGGCGCCGATGCCGGCGACCGGGCCTGACCATGCGAAATTGCGATTGATCACGAGGTCGCCGTTGCCCTTCGCGCCCTCGATCATGTTGTCAGCGGGCACCCGCGCGTTCTCGAAGGTGATCTCGAAGTTCGGCGCCGTGCGCTGGCCGAGGGTGCTGATGTTGTCGTAGGTGACCCCGGGCGTGCCCCGCTCGACGATGATTGCGGACAGAGCCTCGGTCCCGCCCCGGCTGGAGTCCGTGCGCACGATGACGAGATTCAGATTCGCGCCCTCGTTGTCCCAGCCGCCGACATTGCACGGCCAGTACTTACGCCCGTTGAGAACGTAATCGTCGCCGTCGAGCGTTGCCGTAACGCCCATTCCTGCGTTGCCGATGGCGGGAGCGTCAAAGTTTGCGGTGCCGCCGGGAGAGCCGGCCGGCTCGCTAGCTGCGTAGCCGACGATGAACTCGTTGCTGGTGTCGGCGGTGGCGCCGCCGATGAACCGCTGCTTCTGGTCCTCGGTCCCGTAGTACCAGACCGGCATGAGCCCGAGGCCGTTTACGAGGATCGACGTGCCGAAGCCGGGGTCGACGGCTTGGATCTCCTCGGCGGCGATGATGAAGTCGACGTTGGACATCCCGCCGCCACCGTATGCCGCGGGGAGCATGGACCAGGCGATGCCCCGCCGGCAAGCTTCCTCATAGGCGGGCTTGGCGAGCTGCCAGCCAGCATACGGATCGGGCTCGGCGTCGATCTTCGGCGACAGCGGGGCGAGCACCTCTAGCGCAATGTCGCGCGCGAGCCCCTGGATCCCCTTCTGGTCCTTCGTGAGGGTGAAATCAATAGCCATCTCTGCTCCCCCTTCTTGCTGCTCATCCGACCTACCACAGTCTCCCATTTACGTCAAGCTCGCCTCCTCGTCCTCTATCTCCTGCGGTTAGGTTCGAGAAGAACGTCGTGTACGTGCCCGCGTGCAGCTCCTTTGGAGGCACTATGCACGCGTCGAAGCGGATCCGCTCGCCATTCGGCGAGGGCCTGAGATCCGAGAACCTCACTTCGCGGAAGTCACGCAATCGGCCTCCGCGTTACCGGTCCGGGCGAAGGTATCGGCGGTGAGACTCAGCCGGGCGACGAGCTTCTCGTCCACTGCCCGATCGGACTTGACCGCGAAAGGCGGGCGTCTCGTAGTCGCGGTCGTTCCCGAAGTTGACGGCCCGCGCTTGGGATCCGGCGTCGGGCTGGAGCACTAGGGGCTCCACGTGTCCCTTGCCGCGTCCGGCCTCCCCTTTCTGTCGAGGACAGCTCTCCTCGACGGTCTTCGCCAATGGCTCACGCTCGGATCTGACGATGAACGAGGTGGCGAAACCCATCAGAGCTAACGCGGCGGGCGCGGCCAGGACTTGACGACCCTCACCAGGAGGCCCCCCGCTGGCTTCATCGATCGGTCGGGATCGCGATCTCACCCTTCTCGGCCATAAGTCGGTCCAGCACGTCGTCCGGCATCCAGGTCCGGTGTGGATAGCTCTTGCCCCAGGAGTTAAGGATCGGCACCGCTCTGAGCTCATCCGCTCGGGCGTTCCCCAGCGTCGAACAGCCGGCCGGTCAACAGCACGAGCGGCGAGAGGATGCCGACGAACTCGACCGCGAGCAGCCAGATCGCCAGTCGCATCCACTTCCCCAGGATCAGGCAGACCCCGATGAACGACTCGAGCGCGGCGACCGCGACCATCGCGATCGCACCGGGCACGAGCCCGAAGGTCAGGAGGTTGGTCGTCGTCTTGACCGGGTCCTCCGCCGGGCTGACGCCGGGGAAGAACTTCAGCATTCCGAAGCCGAGGAACACGAGCCCGACCGCAACCCGCAGTGCCGTGAGGCTGTGACCGATCAGCTTCCGGTGGATGGCGTTCTCGAGCCGGACGAAACGATCTGGAATCACCTGCATACCCGTATGTCGCGGAGGAGGCCGAAGCGGGTCGATGTCCGCGTGCCAGCGAGC
>JBBJNX010000016.1:0-13100 GCA_037721115.1 Candidatus Limnocylindria bacterium | reverse complement strand
GCTGCCACCCGCTGAGCTAGCCATCCATCCGACCGAGGGCCAGGCGAAGCACGAGTTCTACTTCATGTGTTCAGACGTCGAGGAGGCCCTTCGGAAGCTCACGGCGGAGGGGGCCATCTCCACGCCGGTCAGCGATGAAGGCTGGGGCCGACTCGCCGAAGTCGCGCTACCCGGTGGGACGCGCATATCGCTCTACGAGCCGCGCCATCCGGTTGCGTACAGCCTCGATTGAAGAGAGCGGCGCGACGTCTGAGCACTGGACTGAGCTAGACCAGGGCGGTCAATTCGCCGCGTTCGAGCAGCCCGACCGGCCACGTCCCGTCAAGTGGTGTAACAGAGGCCACCGCCGGTCACCCTCACGACGACAACTGATCAGCTCGCGATCAAAAGCGCCGGCAGCACCTCCTCGCGTTGGGGTGCGTCGATGAGCGCCATCGACTCGACGCTGAAGTAGCGGCGCCCGACCGACCACTCGTCGTCCTGCTCGGCCAGCAGCATGCCCACCAGGCGCAGCAGGCTCATCCGGTTGGGGAAGATGCCGACCACGTCGGTGCGGCGCCGGATCTCCTTGTTGAGCCGCTCCAGCGGGTTGGTGGAACGGATCTGACGACGGTGCGCGACGGGGAAAGCGAAGTGGGCCAGCAGGTCGGCCTCGGCCCGCTCGAGCAGCTCGGCGACGCGCTCGAAGCGCGGTCGCAGGCCGTCGATCACGCGTCGCAGCTGCGCTCGCGCGGAGGGCTCATCGGGCTGCTCGAAGATGGAGCGGATGGCCGCGGCCACCATCGACTGCGCGCCCTTGGGCACCATGCCCAGCGCGTTGCGCATGGCGTGCACCCGACATCGCTGCCAGGACGCACCCAGCAGGCTAGCCTCGATGGCGGCGGTCAGCCCTGGATGCGCGTCGCTGATGACGAGCTTGACGCCAGCCAGGCCGCGGGCGCTCAGGCCGCGCAGGAAGGGCAGCCAGTGCGCGCCCTCGTCGCCACCGGCGGCGGCGACCTCGACGCCCAGCACGCTGCGCTCGCCGGCGGCCGACACGCCGATCGCGATCAGGGTCGCCATGTTCACCACCCGCCCGTCCTCGCGCACCTGGTGAGACAGCGCATCCAGCCACAGGTAGGGGTGACCGGTGGCATCGAGCGGCCGACCACGGAAGGCCTCGACCTCGGTGTCGAGCGCGGCGCAGATGCGACTGACCTCGCTGCGGGAAAGGTTGGTGATGCCCAGCGCCGCCACCAGGTCCTCGACGCGACGCGTCGACACGCCGCCGACGTAGGCCTCCTGCACCACGCTCAGCAGTGCCCGCTCGGCACGGCGCCGCGGCTCGAGCAGGCTCGGGAAGTAGCTGCCCTCACGCAGCCGGGGGATGTTGAGATCGAGGCTGCCGACGCGGGTGTCCCAGCGTCGCTGGCGATACCCGTTGCGCTGGGTGCTGCGTCGCTCGGGGGCTCGCTCGCCGTGGACGGCGCCGATCTCGGCCGACACCTCGGCCTCCATCAGCGCCTGGCTCAACATGCGCACTCCTTCGCGCAGCAAGTCGACGTCGCCGTCGGATGTCGCCTTGCGCAGCAACTCGAGCAGGTCCATCCTGTCATTGGCCATCGGGTCATACCTCGTGACGTGGGCTTCCAACTCCAACGTCGTGAGGATGGCACGGTGGCCTCTTCATGCGAGGCCTTCAGCGGCGCCTGTTACACCACCTGCCGGGACACTAACGCCCGACCTGTTCGTGAACGAGGTCCGTAACTTCTTTTCGCCTGTTCGCTGATGACCAATCAGCGGCGCGGCCAGTCTTGGACTTGCGAATCCAATCGGCCAGACCGGCATCGCCCTACGCACGGCAGCCGAACTCATGATCTTTTAACGACACCGGCGGCATTGGCAGACTGGAACGGCGGACGTAGGCGTGCGAAATCGAATCAACCCTCTGGCGGGCGGCCGACAGAGGAGGACCGAAGTCAGCGACGCCGGTTAGCTCGGTCACCCGCAGCGTTCGCCGCAATCGATCGAGCTTGCTCGACGCGAGCCGCGATGGCACCGACGTCGCCCGTCGCGAGCTCGCTTGCTGGAACGATCCAGGACCCGCCGCAGCACCACACGTTCGCCAGCGAAAGGTAGCGCGCGAGGTTCGACTCGTCGATGCCACCGGTCGGGATGAACGCGATGTCGGGGAATGGCTCGCCCAGGGCCTTGAGGGTGACTGCTCCGCCGGACGCCTCGGCAGGAAAGAACTTGAGGACGCGAAGGCCGAGGCGGGCAGCCGCCATGACCTCGCTCGCCGTCGCCACTCCGGGCACGCACGGCACGTGGCGTTCCGAAGCGCGTACCACGAGCTCCTCATCAAGGCCGGGTGACACTACGAAGGCCGCCCCGGCGTCCACGGCCTCCTCGAGCTGGCCGAAGGTCCGCACCGTGCCAGCGCCGACGATGATACCTCGTGGGGCAGTCCGCGCGGCGTGTCGAAGTGCCTCAATAGCACCCGCATGACGAAGAGCAACTTCGACCGCGGCCACGCCGGCAGTGCTCAGGGCCTGGATGACGTCCTCCATGCCGTCAGCAGTGCGCGGGGAAATGAGCGGTAGGATCGGCGGGGCGTCTCGCAGATCGAACGGCCAGCGCGATGCGCTGGGGCTGGTTGTCACTGCAACGGTGCGCGCTGTGCTGCGCCCGGCATGGCGGCAGACGGAATCACCGCGCCGGCGTGGCCGATCACGACAGCCGCCAGCATATTGCCCTCGATCGCGGCTGACTCTGGGTCCTCTCCGGCCAGCCGAGCCGCGAGGTACCCGCCGTTGAAGGCGTCGCCTGCAGCGGTGGTGTCCACGACGCGGTCGGCCCTTGCTGCCGGGACGTGCCGACGGCTCGTCCGTGTCGCGACGAGTGTTCCGTCCGGCCCGAGCTTGACAGCGACCTCCTGACATCCACTCGACAGGAGACGCTGAGCGCAGGCCTCTGAATCATCGTCGCCGAAGAGCTGCCGTTCGTCGTCGAGGGTGGGCAGCGCGATGTCGGTTCGCTCCAGCGTGCGCTCCACCGCCTGCCGCGCGGCGCGCAGATCCGCCCACCCCCAGGGACGGTAGTTGGTGTCGAAGGCCACGCGCCCACCGGCGGCGCGCGCCGCATCCAGCGCCAGCCATAGCCGTTCCCGGGATTCAGCGTCGAGAATCGACAGGGTGATCCCCGAGAGATAGATCAATTCATAGTCCCGGAGCGCCCGGTCCAGCCGCAGCCCGGGGCTGCGGAACATCTCGCGCGCCGCCGATTCGGACCGGTAATAGGTGAATGACCGCTCGCCGGCATCGTCGGTTCGGATCAGATAGAGCCCTGGGAGTCGGCCCTGAATGCGGGCCACGTGGTCGGTTCCGATCCCCTCGCGGTGCCACCACTCGGTCATCGCCTGGCTGTACGGATCGTCGCCGACCGCCGTGACATAGTCGACCTCGACGTTGTCGTAGCGGGCGCAGCGCGCCAGGTACACGGCCGTATTGAGAGTGTCGCCTCCGAAGCCGAGCGCGAGTGTCTCGGCGTCCACATGCCGGAGCTCGAGCATGCATTCTCCAACGGCTGCGACGCGAGTCAAGGCGCTTCCGACAACGCGTACCGCACGGTACGCATGACGCCGTCCTGGAGCAGGCGCCGCAACCAATCGCCGATGGCGGACCGGAACGTCGGCATAGCTGCGATGTCATCGCCGAAGATCTCCCGGATCGCCAGCAGGTCTGCAGCGATCGTTTCGCTGGAGTCCGACGCATTGGCGATCGGGACCAGGCGGTCGGCCATCGGGTCAGTCACGTCATACCGCTCACCCGAGTCTGTCACGCCCCGGACGTAGCGCATCCACCCCGCCACCGCGAGGGCCACGATGCGCGGCTCGCCGCCATCGGCCGCGAGATCACGGGCGGTTGCGAGCAGCCGCTGCGGCAGCTTGTGCGAGCCATCCATCGCGACCTGGTGCGTTCGGTGACCGAGCGCGGGGTTCGCGAATCGGGCCAGCACCTCGTCACCATAGTGGGCGAGGTCGACGCCGGGCGGCTCGCGCAACGTTGGAATGACCTCATCGCCGATCATGCGGCGGACGAGCGCACTCAGGACCGGTTGGCGGATCGCGTCCGAGATCGTCTCGTAACCGGCGACGGCTCCAAGGTATGCCAGCGTCGAATGACTTCCATTTAGCACGCGCAGCTTGGCCACCTCGTACGGCATGACATCGGCCGTCAGGATCGCGCCGACGGCATCCCAGGCCGGGCGGCCGGCCGCGAAGTCATCCTCGATCACCCACTGACGATAGGGCTCGGCCACGACGACGCCGCGGTCCTCCACGCCGAGCAGCCGGCGCGCCTCTTCAAGGTCCCCTGCTCCGGTGGCCGGAACGATGCGATCGACGACGGTGTTCGGGAATGTCACGTTCGAGGCGATCCACGAGCGCAATCCGCGCTCCTCGGACGCGGTGAGGAGGTCGCAGAACTCCTCCACCAGGCCACGCAGCAGGCGGCCGTTGCCGGGGATGTTGTCGCAGCTCAAAATAGTCAGCGGAAGCCCTCCCGCCGCACGCCGCGCCTGAAGTCCACCGACCAGCTGACCGACGACGGTCGTTGCATCGGCACCTGCCGCGTCCGCCCGGATCGCAGGATCATCCTTGCGCAGCCGTCCGGTGGCGGGATCGTGGCGGTATCCCTTCTCGGTCACGGTCAGCGATACGATTCGTGTCGTCGAGGCGGCAACCCAGGCCTCGAGCCTGCTCGACCGCTCCGACGCAAATCCTACCTTCCTGATACTGCCGACGATCCGGCAGCCGCGATGCTCCGGGGCCTTCTCGAGGACCGCATAGAGACCGTCCTGCGTTTCCAGCTGGTCCGGCACCGTCCGGCTTCGCTGGCTGAGGCCATAGATCCCCCAGTCACCCCACTCGACGCCCAGCGCATCGTCTGTGTAGACCGCCTGATGCGCACGGTGAAAGGCACCAAGGCCGAGGTGGACGATGCCGATTGCCAGCGACGCCGGATCGAAGGACGGTCGGAATTCCGCCGGCACCCGGCCGAGCGTCGTCAGGCTCAAACGCTCCCCAGAACCAGACGTCATCGACACGGTCATAGGCGATACGCCTTCTTTGGCAGCCGATAGGCCAGATCGATTGCCGTCTCATGCGCCTCATCGAGCGTCAGCCTGCGCTCAGCCACCAGCCCGGCCAGAAAGCCGCAATCGATGCGGCGGGCCACATCGTGACGGGCCGGGATCGACGGGAATGAGCGCGCGTCGTCCGTGAATCCGACGGTGTTGTAGAAGCCCGCGCTCTCCAGCGTCCATTCGCGGAAGCGAAGCAAGCCCTCAGGACTATCGTGGAACCACCACGGCGGCCCCAGTAACAGTGCCGGATAGTAGCCGGCCATGGGCGCCAGCTCGCGCGAATACGTCGCCTCGTCGAGCGTGAACACGATGAGCCGAAACCTCGGGTGGTGTCCGTACCGTTCAAGGAGCGGGCGCATGGCGTGCACGTACTCCACTGCTGTCGGGATGTCTGCGCCGATATCAGCGCCAAACCTGGCGGCCATCGGACGGTCGTGACCACGGATGGCACCGGGATGGAGCTGCATGACGAGCCCGTCCTCACAGCTCATGCGGGCGAACTCCATGAGCATGTGGGCGCGGAAGCGCTCGGTGTCGGCCACGCTGCCGGCGCTCGCCAGCAATCGATCGTAGAGGCGCGCCGCCTCGCCCTCATCGAGCGATTCGGCACGCGCGGAGGCGTGGCCGTGATCGGTCGTCATCGCGCCATGCGAGGCAAAGAATCGCCGACGATTCTCGAGGGCGCGGATGTATCCGCCATATGTTCCGATCTCCTCCGCGGCGGCCTCGCCGAGCCGCTCCACCGCGCCCCGCCACTCGGGACGATCCGCGTTGACGACATCATCTGGCCGAAACCCGGGCAAAACCCGGCCGGGCCATGGGCTGTCCGCGATGGCGCGGTGGTGCTCGAGGCTGTCCAGCGGCGAATCGGTCGTGACCATCACCTCGAGGCCGAACCGATCGAATAGCGCCCGCGGCAAATACTCATCGCGGCCCAGGTTGTCCTCCAGTTCGTCGTAGACCGCGTCGCTGGTCGCAGGAGATAGCGGCGTCCGGATACGAAAGACGGTCTCCAGCGTCTGCTCGAGCCACAGCCGACTCGGCATGCCGCGCAGCGCGGGCCAGGTCTCGGCCAGTCGGCGCCAGATCTCGCGCGGCTCCGGGACCTGCGCGTCGTGGCCCGAGTCGGCAGGCGCCATTCCCAGCCGTTCCAGCGGAACCCCCTGCGAGTGAAGGAGCCGGGTGACGTAGTGATCGCGGGTGATCAACAGGGTTGCGGGATCGGGGAGGCGCTCGTTGGCGGCCAGCAGCGCCGCCTCGATGTGGCCGTGCGGCGAAACGAGCTGGAGGCCGCGCACCTGGTCATAGAGCTCCCGGGCGAGACGGCGGACGGTGGGATCGGCCGGCAGCAGACGATCGTCGCGGGGTGCCAGACCGCCACCCAGCGCCACCACTTGCTCAGTGCCAGATGACGCGGTCACCAGCTATGCACCGTCCCGTCGACGCGGCGGCTGATCGGGAGGTAGGCCGGCCGGTATGGGTAGCGCTCGGCAAGCGACTCGTCGATGTCGACGCCGAGCCCCGGCTTGTCGCCGGGATGCAGATAGCCGTCCGAGAACGAATACGCGTGCGGAAAGACTGCATCGGTCTCGGGCGTGTGCCGCATGTACTCCTGGATCCCGAAGTTGTGAACGGAAATGTCGAAGTGCAGGGCGGCGGCCATGCAGACCGGCGAGAGGTCGGTCGCCCCGTGGGATCCGGTCAGGACATGGTACGGCTCGGCGATTGCCGCGATCTTGCGCAGGTGGGTAATGCCGCCCGCGCGTACGACCGTGGTACGGATGTAGTCGATCAGCTGCTCGGTGATGAGCTGCAGGCAGTCGTAGACGCTGTTGAACACTTCGCCGACGGCGATCGGCACGGTGGTGTGCTGGCGGATGATGCGGAAGCCCTCTTGGAGCTCGGCCGGTACAGGGTCCTCCAGCCAGAAGAGCCGATAGTCTTCGAGCCGCTTCCCCAGCCAGCCGGCCTCGATCGGCGTGAGCCGGTGGTGGGCGTCATGCAGCAGCCGCAGATCGAAGCCGAACTCGCTTCGGAGGCGCTCGAACAGGACGGGGGCGAACCGCAGGTACTCGTCGGTCGACCAGATCTGCTCCTCGGGCAGGCCCTCGCCGGCGGGCTCGTAGTACAGATCTCCCTTCCCCACGCCGTAGGCGCTCGGCACCCCGGGAACGGCACACTGCACACGGATAGCGCGGTAGCCCATGTCACGG
Organism: Candidatus Limnocylindria bacterium; assembly: GCA_037721115.1. Taxonomy (GTDB): domain Bacteria; phylum Chloroflexota; class Limnocylindria; order QHBO01; family QHBO01; genus JACDBZ01. The sequence continues at coordinate 5,763 of JBBJNX010000016.1, read as the reverse complement.
TAGCGGGCGACTGATTCGATCGCGCTCTCAACGCTATCGCCATTGGCATGGCCGTAGACAAGGACGGCCTCCCGGGACTTGCCTCCCAGCAGGTTGTAGACCGGGGTGGCGAGACTCTTGCCCTTGATATCCCACAGTGCTGTGTCCACCGCGGCGATGGCGGTCATCGTCACCGGGCCGCGGCGCCAGTAGGCGCCCTTGTAGAGGTACTGCCAGATGTCCTCGATGGCGAACGGATCGCGGCCCACGAGGAGCGGCAGGACGTGCTCCTGCAGATATGCCGCCACCGCGAGCTCACGGCCGTTCAGCGTCGCGTCTCCCAGGCCGTGGATGCCCTCGCTGGTCTCGAGCTTCAAGGTCACGAAATTGCGGCCCGGCGAACAGACGATGACGCGACCACCGGTGATCTTCATTGGACGTTCTCCTGCTTGATGCGCGCCACGATCTGCGTCGGATTCACGAATCGCAGGGCGATGAGCAGCGGGACGAAGGCCGTCAGCATGTAGATCACGGCCATGGCATCGATGGCCTGTGACGGGCGGATGCCGGCCGCGAAGACGGTGTAGTAAAGGGCGACCACCAGCGTCTGCTCGCCCGGCCCGGCGGTGAGGAACGTCAGCTCGAACATGGCGAGGACGCGAATCAGCACCAGGAGGCCGGCGGCCAGCAGGCCAGGGGCCATGAGTGGAATCAGGACTTTGACGAACACCCGCCCTGTTGACGCCCCACACATCCGGGCGGCGCGCTCGAGGTTCTCGTCGATCTGTTCGATGAACGGCGTCAGCAGCAGGATCACGAACGGGATCGACGGCACCAGGTTGGCAAGGATGACCCCGGCCAGCGATCCGGCGAGGTTGAACTGGTACAGCGCGGTCGCCAAGGGAATGCCGTAGGTGACCGGCGCGACCAGCAGCGGAAGGAGAAACAGCAGCATCAGCGGCCGTTTCCCCGGAAACTGTCGACGCGCCAGGGCGTAGGCGGCCGGGGCGCCGATCAGGAGACTCAGAACGACGACGGCGGCACCGACGATGAACGTCACGCGAAGAACCTCCAGCAGCTGGAAGAGGTCGGCCGCGTAGGCGTACCAGCGCGTCGTCAGGCCATTCGGGAGCAAGGTGCCGAACCATGACGTGGCGAACGAGTTCAGCACCACCCCGAGGATCAGCGCGGCGAGATTGAGGAAGAAGATTCCCAGCACTCCCACCAGAAGGAGGCTCAAGAACGAGAGCCGCAGCGGTCGGCGCGTGGGCCGACTCGACGCGCTGACCTCGGTCATCCCTTGCCCCCACTCGTCGAGCCACGATACAGCCGTCCACGGAGGAGAAAGACGAACGCGACGATGGCAAACTGCACGGCGGCCATGATCATCGCAATGGCCGACGCCATTGGATAGTCAAAGCGCTCGAACGCTGCCTGGTACGCGGCGATCGAGATCACCCGCGTCTCACCCGCGGGGTTGCCCACCATGACGGCCGACGGAAACACGGAGAACGCAGCCACGAACGCCAGGATGAAGGCGATCGTGATCCCTGGCAGCATGAGCGGCAGGACGACGCGGCGGAACCGCTCGGACGGTCCCGCGCCCAGAGTTGCCGCGGCGCGCTCGAGATCAGGATCGATCCCCGACGCGTGGCCGAGGACCAGCAACAGGCTCAGTGGGAAGCCGGTGATGATGAGCGAGGCCATCACCCCGACGTAGTTGTGCGTCAGCCGCAGCGGTCCATCGATAAGCCCGATCGCCATCAGAAACTGGTTGAACCAGCCAATCGGGCCGAAATAGCGGATCAGACCTTCCGCCACGAGCACCGTGCCGAGCGTCGCCGGCATCACCAGCAGGGTGGTGATGAGGCGCTTATTGCGGACCGGTCCACGCATCTTGTACGCAATCGGAATGCTGATGCCCACGTTGACGACCGCGGCCGGAATGGCAAGGACGAGCGTCTTCCAGATGGTTGAGCGTTCAAAGTCGTCGCTGAAGAATCGCACGTAGTTGCCGATCACCGGAGCGCCCTCGTTTGGCTGGACCGATAGCCCGAGCCCATAGACAAATGGATAGACGAACAACATTCCCAGCAACGCAGCGGCAGGCAACACCAGCCAGAGCACGCGATCAATGCCGTGCTCGGCGAGGCGCTCTCGCAGCGGACGCGCGTGCTCACTCATCGGCGCCGAATACCAGGAGGCGCGAGGCGTCCACGTGAATGGCCACCCGCTCCTCGGGAGCCACCCGTTCGGTCGTGCGGAAGTGCAGTCGCAGTCCACCCGGTGCCTCGGCCTCGACCGCATTCTCCTCGCCCTGGTACTCCACGACACGGACGACGCAGGTGATCGAATTGTCAGCCGTCGAGCTGTCACCGGCCTCGCCGGGAGGAACGACCGCGAAATCCGATGGCCGCACGGCGACCACGACCTGCTCGCCGGTGCTGGCGCTTCTGTCGACCCCGCGCAGGCTCACGCCACCATCGGCGAGCTCCACGACAACTTCGCCGTTTCCGCCGGATCGGCGCCGCGCGGGAATGAGATTGCGGTAGCCCATGAATGCTGCAACGAAGGCATCTGCCGGTTCGGCGTAGACCGTCGCCGGGGTGCCGATCTGCAGTTGGCGGCCATTGCGCAGCACCACCAGGCGATCGGCCAGCGAAAGTGCCTCCGACTGATCATGTGTCACGTAAATCGTCGTCAACCCGAGGTCCTGGTGAAGCCGGCGCAGCTCGGTGCGCAGCTCCGTTCGCAGCTGGGCGTCGAGGTTCGATAACGGCTCATCCATGAGAATCAACCGCGGCTCGAGGACGATGGCACGCGCCATCGCCACACGCTGCTGCTGCCCACCCGACAACTGGGCTGGATAGCGATCCTCCAACCCGTCGAGGCGAACCTGGTGAAGTGCACGCGCGATCCTTGGCCCGATCTCGGCCTTCGGCACGCGCTGCGACTCCAGTCCGAACGCGACGTTGCGACCGATGCTGAGGTGCGGGAAGAGGGCGTAATTCTGAAAGACCATGCCGAAACGTCGGCGTTCCGGCGGCAGGGGATCGATTCGCTCTCCATCAATGGAGATCCGGCCGCTGGTCAGGGGCAGGAGTCCGGCCAGGCAATTGAGCATCGTCGACTTGCCGCAGCCCGATGGGCCGAGGAGAGCAACGAACTCTCCCCCGGCCACATCCAGGCTGAAGTCCCGCAGCGCGATATGGTCCCCGTAGACCTTGCTGACATCCTCGATCGCCAAGCGCTCGAGCTGCGGTTGTGGCATCAGAACTCCTTGATCTGGTCGCCGCCGATCTGCTCGTCCCAGATCTCGAATGCCTTGACAAGCGCCTGTGCACCGAGCGGCACGACCACCGGGTTATCGGCGATCGCCTGGTCATACTCCGCCCGCCCAAACTCCTCCAAGATGGCCTGCGAATCCTCGGGCGCCATTGAGAGCTCTGCGCCCTTCACGGCAGGTCCGGGATAGAAATATCCCGCGTCGTACGCCTTCGCGTTCTCCTCGGGCTGGTGGATCCATGCCAGAAGATCCATGAGAACGGCGAGCTTGGCCTCGTCCACGCCCTTCGGGACCACGAAGTAATGGGCATCCGATACCCACGTGAAGTCATCAAAGAAGGTGACTTCAGCCTCTTTGGGAACCGTGCCCAGCGCGCGAGGGTTGATGTCCCAGCCGGTGGTGGAGGCGATCATGGCCCTGGTGCCCTCACCCAGCTCGGTCATCGTCTGCCCGGTCCCGGTGGGGTAATACTCGATGTACTGTCCCAGCTCCTCGAGATACGCCCAGGTCTTGTCCCAGCCATTCTCTGGATCCATGGGGTCTTCGTCGCCGAGCAGGTATGGGAGGCCCTGGATGAACGTGCGACCGGGTCCGGAATTAGCGGGACGGGCGTACATGAACTTCCCGGGGTTTGCCTCTGCAAAAGCGAGCAGCTCCTCAGGCGTGGTCGGCGGGTCGGTGACCTGCGCGGGATCGTATTCCAGCAATGGTCCGGAGGGGTAATACGTGATGACGACTCCGAAGCCCTCAGCCAGCGCCTGCATGTTGTTCGCCGGCTCCAGCAGGATCTCTTCGAGCGTCGTGCCTGCGTGCTCCTCGTACGCCGGAGCGATCTCCTCCCACAGGTCGAGCTCGATTCCTGCCGAGAGGGCATCGGTACCGGTCAGCACCAGGTCGGTCTGCAGATTGTTGCCCTCCTGCTGCGCCTGGATGCGGCCGGCGAGCTCCGGCGAGGGTGCCTGGTCGTAGTTGACCGCCGCGACGCGGTCGGGATTGGCCTCGATGAAGGCATCGATCATGGATTGTGTGAGCTGAAGATTGCCTGCCACATCGATGATGTTCAGGGTGACCGCCTCGCCGCCCGGCGCTGAGGCACTTCCGCTCTCCGCCGCCGTCCCGTCTGCCGAGTCGCTTGCCCCCGGTGCCGTAGGCGCACTGCATGCGGCAAGAAGCACAGCGAGCGCCATCACCACGCTGATCGACCGCGGAATGTCACGTTCGCGCATCAACATCGTTCCTTTCCTCCTGTCATGTGCGCCGTGGCTCGGCGCTGGTTGAAGGTGCTGCTTGCAACGCCCCCTTCTCGTCCTCCTCGCTCATGGCCTGGCTTTCTGTCCGATGGAGGGACGGCCCTGCCTCGGCGGCATCGGGCACCTCCGCAATGCCGTGAGTGACTGATGCATCGAGGCCGCCCGGATTACCCAGACGCGCCGAGACTTCCTGCGCAGCCCGCGCGATCATCGGCCCGAGCCGAAGCGCATTCTCGAGTGGGAAGCGAAATGCCGGCGCCGAGATGCTGAGCGCGCCTGCGACCGCTCGCTGGTGATCCAGGATCGCAGCACCGACACAACGAACGCCGTTCTCGTTCTCCACATCATCGACCGCAAAGCCCCGGTAACGGACCATCGCGATTTCCTGCCGAAGTCCTTCCGGCGTGGTGATGGTGTTCGGCGTGCGCGATGGCATCCCGGCGCTGATCACGAGCTCGACGAGCTCGGGCGGTCCCGCAGCCAACATCGCCTTCCCCAACGCGGTCGAGTATGCCGGCATCGGCCTGCCAATCTGCGAGTGCATGCGGATCGTTTGTTCAGCCTCGAGCTTGTCGAGGTAGATGACTGCGACGTCGTGCAGGGCACCCAGGTGAACGGTTTCTCCCGACTCCGCTACAAGTCTCCTCATCGTCGGGGCGGCGGCGGCGCGGACGTCAATCCCGGCCAAGAAGCTGTGCGCGAGCTCCATCGCCGCTGGCCCCAAGTGATAACGAGCACCATCGTCACGGCGGACGAAATCCCGTAGCTGCAGTCCGTTGAGCAGGCGCATCACCACCGCCTTATCCGCGCCGAGTTCCCGCTGCAGATCGACGAGCCGGAGACCTCCGGGCTTGGTCCGCGCCATGATCATCAACAGGTCCAGTCCCTTGATGAGCGTAGTGCTCACGTTGCGCATAGGTGCGTATTTCGCACCAATGGTGCGATTATGTCAAGGTACAGCCGCTGTGACAAATTGAATCAGCGATGCGGGCCATCGTCGGTCGGGGCCGAAACGCGAGCGCACGAGGAAAAGGTGAGGATCACGATTACCGCGATCGAGGCTCATGACATTCGTTTCCCGACCTCGGCGGAACTGGACGGTTCCGATGCCATGAACATCGATCCTGACTACTCGGCCGCGTACTGCATTCTCCGCACGAACCATCCCGATGGCCTCGAAGGCCACGGCCTGGCGTTCACCAACGGGCGTGGCAACGAGGTCTGCACGGAGGCGATCCGGGCGTACGG
>JBBJNX010000015.1:0-13102 GCA_037721115.1 Candidatus Limnocylindria bacterium | reverse complement strand
TGCACGGGTCCGCTACGCGAACCTCCAGCAGCTCGGCGACGGCGCATGGCGCATCGGTGCCGAGCGTGTCGTGGTCGGCCAGGACGCCGTTGTCACCACTCTCAACGCCGAGGTCGGGTCCAGGGTCACGAAGCTCGGCCTCGACGTCCTCATGACCGGCAAGGGCGGCACGTCAAAGGTGTTGGGCCTGCTCGCCGCGGGTGACGACCAGCTGATCGACATCAACACGGTCCAGGATTTGGCCGCCGACCATACCACCAGCGACCTCCTGTACCTCTCGGCGCTGTACGACCGCGCGCACGCCTCGTTCTACGGCATCACCAACGTGCGCCACGGCACGAAGCAGACGAGCAGCTACCAGGAATGCCGCAATCTGCTGCTCAGCCCGCAGGCCGGCGCCGAGCCGATCCCCGTGCTCGAGATCGAGGCCAACGACATCCTGCGCTGCGGTCACGGCGCCACGGCCGGCGCCATCGATCCGACGACCCTGTTCTACGCTCAGAGCCGCGGCCTCGACGCGGACGCCGCGCAGCGCATGATCGTGCGGGGGTTCTTCGAGCAGGTGGTCGCCAAGATCGAGGACGAGACGATTCGCGAGCGGATTCTCGCCGCGCTCGCGAGGCGCATCGGCACGACCGAGGATCTCTCATGACTGCGCTCGAGCAGACGGCCAGTGGCTTCGTGACGGTCGCGCGCGTCGGCGACGTGGAGCCTGGAACCGTCCGCGTCATCGACGTCGATGGACGCTCGCTGTGTGTCGGCCTGACCGAGGACGGCGAGTGGGGTGCCATCGACAACGTCTGCACCCACGATGGCGGCACCCTCGGCGAGGGCGAGCTGGAGGGTACCGGGGTCGAGTGCCCGCGGCACGGCGGCCGTTTCGACCTGTTCAGCGGACGCGTGCTGGCCCTGCCCCCGGTCCGACCGGTCAACGCATATGAAACCGTTCTCGATGGTGACCAGGTTCGGATCAGGCTGTGAGCCGATGAAGATCAGCACGCGTACCGAGTACGGCGTTCGAGTCCTGGTGACGCTGGCCCGCGTAGGAGTTGACGACGCCTGCCTGTCGCTGACCGAGATCGCGAAGCGCGAGAAGCTTCCTCATGCTTACCTCGAGCAGCTCGTCGGCGACCTCCGCCGTGCAGGCCTGGTGACTGCGACGCGCGGACAGTCAGGCGGCTATCGGCTCGCGCGTTCGGCAACGGACATCGCCATGACCGATGCAATCCGGGCGCTGGAGGGCCCGCTGCTCGAGATGCCATGCGCCGGAGTCGAGGACCTCGAGCATTGCGACCGGCCCCAACCGTGCAGCGTCCACGAGATATTCCAACGCGTCTACGAATCACTCTCCAGCACGCTCGGCGCGACCAACCTGGCCGAGGTGGCTGCCACGGCAGGCGGCCCACCCTACCCGCCCGAGGTCCGGCGCCGTCGTGCTACTCGACATTCAGCCATATCTGATCAGGAAGCAAGGAACGCATGACAGACGAACTCGTGATCTCCAGGCTCGAAGTGAGCATCGGCGAGAAGAAGATCCTGAAGGGGCTTGATCTGACCGTGAAGCAGGGCGAGGTCCACGCGCTCATGGGGCCGAACGGCTCCGGCAAGACCAGTCTGGCCTTCACGTTGATGGGCCACCCCGAGTACCGGGTCGATGCAGGCAGCGTCACCTGGCGCGGCCAGGATCTCCTGGCGCTGTCGCCGGACAAGCGCGCTCGGCTCGGCGTCTTCCTCGCCTTCCAGTACCCGAGCGCTATCCCCGGCGTGACGGTCGCCAGCTTCCTGCGCAACATCTACAACGCCATCCATCATCCCAAGCCGGCCGACGCCGATGGCGAACGCTCGATCAAATACACCGGCATCCCGCTCGGGAAGTTCCGCAAGCTGATGGAGGAGAAGATGTCCCTTCTCCACATGGACCCCGCATTTGCGATCCGCTACGTCAACGAAGGGTTCTCCGGCGGCGAGAAGAAGCGGCTGGAGATGCTCCAGATGGCGATCCTCGGCCCGTCGATGGCCATCTTGGACGAGACGGATTCCGGCCTGGACATCGACGCGCTGAAGAATGTCGCCGATGGGATCAATGCGACCCTGTCGCCTGAGATGGGCGTCCTGATGATCACCCACTATCAGCGCATGCTGAACTACGTGCAGCCGCAGTTCGTGCACGTGCTGCTCGACGGGCGCGTCGTGATGTCGGGCGGGGAGGAGCTGAGCCATCAGCTCGAGGCGAACGGCTACGACTGGGTACGCGACCAGGTTGGCCTTCCGGCCGGCATCGGCGACGAGGCCGCGGCCCCGGAACCAGTCGTCCAGCACTAGGCATCGGAACGGACAGATGGTGATCGAGCAGCTCCGGGCGGGTGTCTTCGACGGTGCTGCGCTGCGCGCCGATTTCCCGGTCTTCGATCGGCCGCATCGGTCCGGGAAGCCGCTCGCTTTCCTCGACTCCGCGGCCTCGGCGCCCAAGCCTCGCGTCGTGATTGACGCGATTTCCGACGCATACGGGCACCACTACGCCAACGTGCATCGCGGCATCTACGAGCTCTCGGAGGACGCCACGGCGCGCTTCGAAGGCGCTCGCAGAGCGCTGGCGCGCTTCATCGGCGCTCCCAGCGAGCGCGAGGTCGTGTTCGTCCGCAACGCAACCGAGGCCATCAACCTGGTCGCCTATAGCTGGGGGCGCAACAACGTTTCCGCCGGCGACCTGATCCTCTCGACCCAGATGGAACACCACGCCAACCTGGTGCCGTGGCAGCAGCTGGCGACAGAGACCGGCGCGACGCTCGAATACGTCGCCATCACCGATGACGGCCGACTCGATCTCGACGATCTGCGTCAGCGCCTGGCGAAGGGGCCGAAGCTCGTCGCGATCGGGCACGTCAGCAACGCGCTCGGCACCATCAACCCGGTCGCCGAGATCACGCGCCTGGCGCACGACGCCGGTGCGCTCGTCCTGCTCGATGCGGCGCAGAGCGTGCCGCACATGCCGGTCAACGTTGTCGAGCTCGGGATCGACTTTCTCGCGCTCTCGGGCCACAAGATGGTCGGTCCCTCTGGCATCGGCGCCCTGTGGGGACGCCGCGAGCTGCTGGAGTCGATGCCGCCCTTCCTGACCGGTGGCAGCATGATCAGCAAGGTGACGCTCGGCGGCACGACCTGGGCAGAGGTGCCGCTCAAGTTCGAGGCCGGCACGCCGGCGATCGCAGAGGCCGCCGGCCTGGCCGCCGCCATTGGCTACCTCGAGGCCATCGGCATGGACAACGTGCGTGCACACGAGCGCTTCCTGTTCGAGCGCGCCTGGGCCGCACTGAGCGATATCGGCGGCGTTCGACTGCTCGGTCCCGCCTCGCCGGACGAGCACGCGGCCGTCCTCAGCTTCGTGATCGATGGCATTCATCCGCACGACGTGGCGACCATCTTCGACGGCCACGGCGTCGCGGTCCGCGCCGGTCACCACTGCGCGCAGCCGATCATGGCTCGCTATGACCTGCCGGCCACCACGCGCGCCAGCTTCTACGTTTACAACGACATCGATGACATCGAGCGTCTGACCGATGCCATCGACGCCACCCAACGACTCTTCGGAACCGCCTGAGAGCACTATGGATAACCTGTACCGCGACTTCATTCTCGAGCACTACCGCGAGCCTCATAACAAGGGCGTGCTCGAACCGCACGACCTGCATTTCGCCGATTCGAACCCAACCTGTGGCGACGAGATGTCGATGACGCTGCTGCTCGACGAGGCGAAGCAGCGCGTCGCCGATGTTGCTTTCGACGGCCGCGGTTGCGCCATCAGCCAGGCATCCGCCTCGATCCTGACCGATGAGTTGCGCGGCATGAGCCTGGACGAGCTCCGCGACCTGGATCCGAAGGGGGTTATCGAGAACCTTGGCGTGCCGATCGGTCCTGCCCGCCTCAAGTGCGCGCTGCTCGGCTACAAGGTGCTGCAGGGCGCCGTCATCGGCGCAGAAGCACGCTGGCCGGACGAGGCAGATGTGCTTGCCGGAGGATCCGCACCATGAGTTTTCGCGAGGTGACGGCCGCCGGGGCGGTGGCCCTGGCGCGCGATGGCCACCGGGTCATCGACGTTCGAGAGCAGAGTGAGTGGGACGCGGGCCACGTCGCCGGTGCGACGCTACTGCCGCTCGGCGACGTTGCGGAGCGAATCGGCGAGGTCGCGCCCGACAAGGACGCACCGCTGCTGCTGCACTGCGCGGTCGGCGGCCGGTCCGGACGCGCCGCCGGCTGGCTGACTCAGATGGGCTACACGAATGTGGTCAGCATGAAGGCACCCATCGGCCACTGGAGGGAGCAGGGCGGCGAATGGGAGGAGCCCCGGCAGCTTCTGACTCCCGCGCAGCAGCGCCGATATGCCCGGCAGACACTGATTCCCGAGATCGGTCAGGAGGGACAGCGTCGGCTGCTCGACGCGAAGGTGCTGCTCATCGGCGCCGGCGCGCTCGGCTCACCGTCGGCGCTCTACCTGTCCGCATCCGGGGTTGGCACCATCGGTCTCGTGGACGACGACGTCGTCGAGGAATCGAACCTCCAGCGCCAGGTGCTGCACGGCGTCGATCGGCTGGGAATGCGCAAGGTCGACTCCGGCGAGCTCACTCTCCGCGGGCTGAACCCCGAGACCGTGGTGGTCAAGCACGCGGAGCGACTCAACGCGGGGAACGTCGAGCGTCTGATCGCGGACTATGACGTCATCGTCGACGGCACGGATAACTTCGACACACGCTACGTCCTCAACGACGCTGCCGTGAAGCTGCGCAAACCGGTCGTGCACGGCTCGATCTACCGCTGGGACGGACAGATCACGACCTTCGTTCCGTTCGACGGTCCGTGCTATCGCTGCATGTATCCGACCCAGCCACCAGACGAGCTGGCCCCGGCTTGCAGCGTCGCCGGCGTGCTCGGGGTGCTTCCGGGGGTCATCGGCATGCTGCAGTCGAACGAGGTCTTCAAGCTCATCCTGGGTGTGGGAGAGACGCTGTCGGGGCGACTCCTGATGTTCGACGCGATGGGCACCTCGTTCGACGAGGTTCGCATCTGGCGCGATCCCGCCTGCCCCGCCTGCGGCGAAGGCGTTGAGCGGGCCGCGATCGATGCACCGATCGCCGTCGGCGCATGAGCACACCATCAGCCATCGTGCGTGCACCCGTGGACGCGTGCATTCGTACACCCGTGTTGCACGCCGGTCACCTGATGCGCGACCGCGACAGTCTCCTGCTCCTGATGACAGGAACGCCTCGATTCACATGAGGCGTGCAATACGCAGCACCGAAGGCCGTTGAACGGTCCGCATTCACATGAGGCGTGAAAAGACACTCTCCATCGGCCCATTTTCAACCCCAATGCACACTCCACGTGAATCCAGACGATTCATCGACAGGGACTGAGACCACATGACCACGATCCGAATCCCCCCGGTCCTGCGCGAGAACACCGGCGGCAGCCGCACGGTCGAAGTGACAGGCTCCACTGTCTCAGAGGCGCTCGTCGACCTGTTCGGCAAGCACCCTGCGCTTCGCGACAGGGTCACCGAGGACGGCGAGCTGAGCCGCTTCATCAACGTGTACGTCAATGACCGCGACGTGCGCTATCGCGAAGGCCTCGAGACGGCGGTCGGTGCCGACGATACGATCATCCTTATGCCCGCCATGGCCGGAGGATCTCGCTAGGCCGATGTCGACCGCGGTCGCTCCGGCTTCCGATCTGATCGCCGCCATCGGCAACACGCCCATGGTCGAGCTGCGGCGGCTGGCGCCGCACGATGGCGTGCGCCTGTACGCCAAGCTGGAGGGCAACAACCCGACCGGCAGCGTCAAGGATCGGGTGGCGCGCGCGATGATCGAGTCCGCGATCACGGATGGTTCGCTCGTACCGGGGCAGACCATCCTGGAGCCCTCGAGTGGCAATACCGGGATCAGCCTGGCCATGATCGGCTCGCGCCTGGGGCATCCCGTCCGGATCGTGATGCCCGACAATACGACCCCCGAGCGCGAGCAGATCCTGCGCCTGTTCGGCGCCGAGATTGTCTTTTCACCAGGCGCCGAGGGGTCGAATGGAGCCATCCGGCTGGCGCAGGGGCTCGCCGATGCCGATCCGAGCGTGTTCATGCCGTACCAGTACGGCAACCAGGCCAATCCGCGGGTGCATTTCGAGACAACCGGTCCCGAGATCTTGGCTCAGGTGCCGGACGTTGACGTTTTCGTGGCTGGTCTGGGGACCGGCGGCACGCTCACCGGCGTCGGGCAGTACCTGAAACGTGAGCGTCCGGGAGTACGGATCGTGGCCGCCGAGCCGCTGCCCGGCGAGCAGGTGCAGGGCCTGCGTTCCCTCGAGGACGGGTTCATCCCACCGGTCCTCGATGAGTCGGTCCTCGACGACAAGTTCCTCGTCAACAACCGCGACGCGGTGATCGGCCTAAGGCGTCTCCTGCGGGACGAGGGCATCTTCGCCGGCCTCTCGTGTGGCGCGGCGATCGCGGTAGCCGTCCGTGTCGCGCGAGAGATGGAGACCGGGTCGGTCGTCGTTCTGCTCGCCGACGGAGGCTGGAAGTACCTCTCCGCCGACCTGTGGAGTCGCGACCTCGATGAGCTGGAGGACGAGCTGGAGGGTTCGCTGCTGTGGTAGTTGTGTGGTGGACGACACGGTGTATATGCGTATATTCGTCGCATGACGGAGCGGGTTCGCCGTGGCGTCAGAGCTGATCCTTTCCCTCGCGCTGGTCCAGCGGATGCTCGCGCACGCGCGCTCTGAACTGCCGAACGAGGCGTGTGGACTGCTCGCCGGTTCCCTCAGTGAGGGCCGCGCAACTGCATTCCATGCGACACGCAATGCCGAGGCCAGCCCGCTCCGTTACAACGTCCATCCGGATGACCTGGTCCGCGTCATCTTCGGGATCGAGGACGACGGTGAGGATTTGGTAGCCATCTTCCACTCGCACACCCGTTCGCCGGCGGTGCCGTCGGCGACGGATCGCCGCGCCGCGCAATACCCCGATGCTATTTACGTGCTGGCCACGCTTGCAGATCCCGAGGCGACTCCGAGCGACTCACTGCGCGCCTGGCGCATCCGAGGCGGTGTGAGTACCGAGGTCCCGCTGCGGATCAGGTGATTCAGCAGTCCAGGATCAGGTCCGACACGACGCTCGGTACCACCACATCGACGGTGATGTCGGCGCTGCACGAGCCCTCCTCGCCGCCCGACCGATAGCTGATCACGAACTGTGTCTCATCGGGTGGAGGAAGCCATCGCACATTCGTGAGGGGCACGTCTGCGATGGTCCCCGATGGGAACAGCGATCGCGTCAGCGTATCAAGCTCAGCGATCAGGTCGGAAGGCACGGAGCGCAGGTCGGCACTCACCACCCTGACGTCTCCGCTGTCGGACGGGACTTCGAACACCCAGAGGTCTTCGCCCTGCGCGCCGGTATCCGCGCCGGCGATTTCGAGCGTGCATGCCTGTGGCCCGCACGATCCACCCGTTGACATCGTCGTCCATGGCTCGCCATCGATGGTCCAGATAGCCTCGGCCAGCGCTGCGGCGATGGCATCGGTCTCGAGCTCGTCCGGCACTCCGTCGGGACGACGAGAGTCGCGCATCGCTTCCAAGATTGTCGTTGCATCGAACGGGCGACCCGGATCCGGAAGCGCGAGGCCTTCGAGGGTTGCCGAAGCTGTCGCTGTCCCACCGGATGACGGGATAGTCGACGCGCTCGGGCTGGGAGCTGAGATGCTTGGACCTGGGCCCGCGCACGCGGTAAGCGCCACGATGATTGCCGCGGCAGCCATGCCGCGCCCGATCATGGCTTCCCGAGCAACGCGTTGAGCTGGCTCACCACCGTATTACTGATGACAGTGGTGCCGCCGATGAGGTAGCAGCGCGGCGGAAAGAGTCGCGTCAGCTCGGTGCGCACCGGGCTCGGCAGGCTCGACTGACTGACCAGGAGGATGGGAGCACCAGATCGTCCGGCGACCGGAACTGCAGAGAGGGCATCTGGAAAATTCATGCCGGTCGCAAGATGGACTGCCGGCGGACGGCTGAAGAACGCCTTGGATACCGCCACCGCGGTCGCATAGCGATCCGCACCCGCCAGCCTGACCACCGGAGTGGCCGTGTATCGCTGCAGCGTCTGCTTCACCGCGTCGCTGACGGCGCTGGTGCCACCGAGAAGGTAGATCTTCTGCGGCTTGAGGCGCGTCAGCTCGTCGCGCAGTGCCTGGGACGTCGAATCACGCGCCGTCAGCAGCACCGGCCCCCGAATCTTGACCGCGGCCGGCCCGGCTGACAGGGCGTCGGGAAAGTTCGCGCCCGTGGCGACGAAGGCGGCAGGAACACCCGATGCAAAGACGCCTCGGCTGACCGCCGCCGCGGTGGCGTAACGGTCGGCGCCGGCGAGTCGGGCGACCGGCCCATCGGTATACGCCCCAAGAGCGGTCGCGACCGTGGAGGCCACGGCCACGGTGCCGCCGACGACGACGATCCGTTGCGGCCGCAGCCTGGTCAGCTCGTCACGTGTGGCCTGTGGCAGCGAGGAGGTCCCGGTGAGGAGAATCGGTCCGCCCTGGATGCCCGCGGCTGCGCCGGCCGCCAGCGCGTCGGGAAACTTCAGCCCGGTCGCCACGTAGACGACCGGCACATTCGCGCCGAAATGACTTCGGCTCACCGCCGCTGCGGTCGCATATCGGTCCAGGCCCGAAATTCGGATGGGGGTCCCAACGCTCCACTTGGCCCAGGCGAGGCCGTATCGCTCGGACGTAGCGTCGAAGCGAGCCTGCCGCAGCTCGATGCGCGCCGTTCCGGTGCGACTGGCGGTGAACTCGACCCATTCGTAGTTGTTGTCGAAGGTGTACGAGCCGACGGCCGATCCATCCGGTTGCACGACTCGCAGGTCCAGGTCGGCCGTGAGGCGATCGGTGCGTGTCGCGATGGTGGATCCCGACGTTCGGCTGTTCCAGCTGAGGACGACCTTCACCTTCTGGCCGGCAACGACCGCGATCTCCTGCGTCACTGCCTGCCCCTCGGTCATGCTCCCAATGCGGTGTCCGCCGTAGGTGCTGTCGCCGGCGGTGAGTAGCCGGTTCGCCCAGAGCGCCGACGCGGTGCCGGTGCCCTCGTGGTCCGCGTTTTTCGAGCCGTCGGGCATTGCGGAGCGGTTGATGGCGCCGGCCATGATGATCGCCCGGGTGGCCTCGGGCCGCAGTGCCACACTCGGAAGGCGGGAGATGACCTGCGCCGCGATGCCGGCCACGATCGGGCTGGCGATGCTCGTGCCGCTGGCGGAGAGTCCGTTGGCGGTGCGCACCAACGGAGCCGGGGCGGACACGTTCGGTTTGTTGTAGTCACCATGCGAGTTCCACGCGGTCCCGATGCGATCGCGGTAGTTGCTGCCGTTCGATCCGGGGTAATACCAGATGCGATCATCGGTCCGTCCAGCGCTGCCACGATCGTCGATCCCGCCGACCGTTAGCACGTTGTACGCGGTCCCAGGAGACAGGATGTCCCAGTGGCCGAACGTGACGTAGTTTCCCGAGGCAGCGACGGCCAGGCGCCCGTCCTCGTTGACGAGCGCGTCGAAATAGCGTCGAGCCTCTTCGGATCCGGTCGCCGTGTCCTGGCCGATGCTGGCATTGACGACGTCCGCGTCGCCGCCGCTCGAGCTCGCCGCCCAATCCGCCGCCGCGATGATCTGGCGGTCGCGGGTGAGCGACGTCCCGCCTCCGCCGGTTGACGAGCTGACGATGACGGCGCCCGGGGCGACGCCGGGGTACGAGGCGCTCTGGCTCGCGATGGCCCCGGCGACCCAGGTCGGATGATCGAACGTGGTGCTGCCGGTGTACGCGACTGATCCGCTGGTACTGTGTGACGCGACTACCCGGCCGGCAAGGTCGCCGCTGTTCCGGACGTTGTGGTACTCGACGACGGCGACCCGGACTCCCGCGCCACGATCCTCATTGCCGCTGGTCCAGTTGGCCTGCACCGCCGGGCCGGCAGCCGACATCGCGGTTGTCCAGGTGCGTTCGAGTCCCAGGCTCGAGACGTCGGGCATCGATGCGAGCTCATCGACGCGATCGGCCGGAAGGTCAACGTAGGCCAGCGGCGCACTGGTGGAGGCGTAGCCGATAGTCCCGTCGAGCGCCTCGATGTCGATCCGCAGCTGCATGAGGGTGGCCGCACGAGCATCTGCCCTGGCCTGCGCCAGCTCGGCGCGGATGGTGCGAGCCGTCTCCAGGTCGTCCACCAGCGGCCGCCCGCCATCCCAGGTCAGCTCGGGATGACGGCCGATGACGGTCGCTTCGGCCGCCGACACGTCGACCTCCAGCCAGACGCCAACGGACACGGTGGCGTCAGCCGTCTTCGTGTCAACGGCTGCTCGGAGCTCGTTATCGGCCTTGATCTCGAGTGACGAAAGGGCCGCCCCCGCGTCAGCGGTGCGCTGCGCGTGGAGTTGGACGCCGGCCACCGCCCCCGTTTCGGCGTCGCGATAGATGGTGTGAATCTCGCCGGTGCGATGGTCAATGAACTTTGCCGCCCCCAGCGCAACCTCGCTGTGCTCAACGCCCGCGGTGCGCTTGTAGAGCAGCTCGAAATCGTTCGGGAGCCCGCCGACCGTCTCGGCCAGGTGTCGCTGGCCCTCCGCGCCGGGTGGGTCGGCAGCCTGCGCCGTGGGTGGCACGGCGAACGAACCGACCGCGAGCAGCGCGGACAGCGCGGTGAGGGCGGCCCTGCGCCCACTACGTCGGTCAGCCAGGCGATTGCGCTTGTCGTGCAGGTGAGCTTCGCGCATGGGTCTTCCCTAGGTGGTCATGGCTGTGGTGGCAGTGTCGCACGGGTGGCGTTCAGCATGAAGCCCGAAGCGTCCGTCCGGCAATGGTTCCATCGGCTAGGCTTTGGGCATGCCCACCGCCATCGGATTCAACCCATCGGTCCACCGAGATCGCCTCTCGCGCGCTGCCGGAGCGGCTTCGGAACGAAGCATCGAAGCACTTCTGATCACGCCATCGCCCGACTTTGCCTACCTGCTCGGGTATCGGGCTCCCGTGCTCGAGCGGCTGACGTGCCTCATCGTCCCGGCCGATGGCGCGCCGGCTCTCGTGCTGCCGCGCCTCGAGGAGCCCCTGGCGCGGCATGAGCTCGGTGACCTGGCGGACGGGATCACCCTCGTGTCATGGGACGAGACGGACGATCCGATCCGCCTCGTGCAGACCATCGTCGCGGGCGCGCGACGGGTGGCCGTGCAGGACCAGATGTGGGCACGCTTCGCACTTCGCTTGCGAGCGGCGCTCGATCCCACTGAGCTGGTCGAGGCAGGGCCGACGATGAGCGCGCTGCGTCGAATCAAGAGCCCTGACGAGGTCCAGCGTCTCCGTGTCGCGGCCTCCGCTGCCGACACCGCAATGAGTGCCATCCTGGGAGAGCAGCTGACCGGGCGCACCGAGGCCGAAGTCAGCGGTCATATCCGTCAGCTGTTGCTCGAGGCCGGCCATGACGACGCGGGCTTCGCGATCGTGGCTTCCGGTCCCAATTCGGCCAGCCCGCATCATGAGGCGGGTGAGCGGGTGATCGAGACGGGGGATGCCATCGTGCTCGACATCGGCGGGACCCGAGCCGGGTA
The DNA here is from genome assembly GCA_037721115.1 of Candidatus Limnocylindria bacterium. Classification (GTDB taxonomy): domain Bacteria; phylum Chloroflexota; class Limnocylindria; order QHBO01; family QHBO01; genus JACDBZ01. The sequence continues at coordinate 1,473 of JBBJNX010000015.1, read as the reverse complement.
TGCGAGCGATACGAGCCGGACGGCATTCGTCGGGAAGCCGGAGCCGGAGTTTGCGGCGCTGCACGCGGTGCTCCGCGAAGCTCAGGCTGCAGCCTGTGATGCCGTTCAGCCAGGCGTGCCGTGCAGCGAGATCGATGCCGTGGCGCGTCGCATCATCGATGAGGCCGGCTACGGCGACCTGTTCATCCATCGCACCGGCCACGGGATCGGCATGGAGGTGCATGAGGAGCCCTACATCGTCGCCTCCAATCCGGAGCTGCTCCAGGAAGGCCATGCGTTCAGCGTCGAGCCGGGGATCTACCTCCGGGACCGATGGGGCGCTCGGATCGAGGACATCGTCGTCTGCATCGATGCAGGCGGGGAGCGCCTCAATACAACCTCGACGGAGCTCTACATCGTCGAGTAGGCGGCGGTCTCAGCGGCTCTCGCGGTGTGAACTCACAAGGGCAACCAACACCTGGTCGATGGCTGCGTTTGCCTCGTGGAAGGCGGTCGTGACATCGGCGACCTCCGCTGATCGACGTCGAAGGTGCCCGGTGATGGCGTCGAGCACGGGCGAGCGAAAGAAGAGGAAGGCCTCGACCGTTTCGGCAAGCGAGAGGCCGGCGCCGGAGGCCTCGGACCCGTACAGGCCACCCATCTTCTCCGCTTCATCGAGCAGGATCTGGCGTTCTGCCTTCTTCGATGCGGCGACGTACTCGATGACCAGCTGGAAGGTCCGTTGGCCCCAGCGCCGGAACTCGTCGCGCTGCTCGGCGGACAGGCGAGCCTGCCACGGTTGCCCGGAGTAGCCGGTGCGCTGCATGCGCCGATGCAGCTCGCCCGCCATCGTCTGCGTCGAGTCCGGCAGTCGTTCCATCCCGTACCGGTGCCGGCGTGGTGCGTTGATCATCGCCTCCAGGCTGGAGCGCAGGAAGCGCCGATGCCCACCTGGCGTCTGGTAGCTCTGCACTTTGCCCGTGTCCGCCCAGCGCCTCAGGGTGTCGGGACCGACGCCCACGAGTCGTGAGGCAGCTCCGAGTGGAAGCCAGGGATCGTCCGGGTCGTGGGAAGGCGATTGGGCGGGCACGCTGGTCGGAAACCCCTGAAATCTATGTCGCGGCGTACGGTAGTGTCGCGGTGCCGCGCGCGTCAACTGTGCCAGTGGCCCAGCCGCGGACCCCGCCGCTCAGCGGCGCCAACTGAGCCCGGCCGGGGCGGCCGCGGCAGATGGGCGTTCCAAACGCCCCGTCCGGCTGATTGATCGACGCTCAGCGGTGAGTAGCGGACCCGAGCGACGATTCTCCGGGTACTCGGGTTGACTTAGCACCGCCCAGCGGCGGTGCGGCGGATGGAGGCCGCGGCCCGCTCACTTGTCGTGAAGGTCAATTGCCTTCATGGCGCCGAGCTCTGCCCATAAGTGGACGAGCGAGGCCATCCCGTCGCGGAGATTGCGCAGGCTCATCCACTCGTTCGGCGCGTGGAAGTTGCCGG
>JBBJNX010000302.1:0-3530 GCA_037721115.1 Candidatus Limnocylindria bacterium | reverse complement strand
TCGACCTGTTCGTCGCCGTCTCGAACCCATCAACGGTCGAGGTCACCCGACGGCTCGAGGTCCATGCCGACGGCGCCCTGGTCGACGCCCGCGAGCTCACGATCCCGGCCGGCCAGCGCTCGGAGGCACTGGTCAGCACCGTTCCCGGCGCCGCGCGCATGGTTGAGGCCCGCCTCGCCGGGTCCGACGCGCTGATCACCGACGACCGCGGCTTCGCAGTCGTACCCGCAGACGAGACGACCCGCGTCCTGCTCGTGGGCGACGGCAACGCGTACCTGGAGAACGCGCTCGCCCTGCTCCCCCGCCTGGAGCTGTATGCGGTTGACGAGGATGGATACGCCGACGCCCTCGCCGACGCGGAGGAGGCGGGCACGCCGTACGGGCTGCTCGTCTTCGATGGCATCGTGCCGGAGGCATTGCCGCAGGTCCCGACCCTCTACCTCGACCCGGAGGACGACGGCGCGTTCGGCTCGGTCGGCGAGCGGATCGAGAACCCCGTCATCGACCGCACCGACCCCGAGGAGCCGCTGCTGAGATTCGTCGATCTCTCGACCGTGCACATCGGTCGGGCTCGCGAGGTCCAGATCGCGGAAGGCCTGCGGTCGGTCGTGGAGACCACCGGCGGTGACCCGCTGGTCGCCGTCGGCGAGGTCGAGGGTCGGCGCATTGGCCTCATCGGCTTCGATCTCGGCGAATCCGACCTGCCGCTCCAGGTCGCCTTCCCGTTGCTCATGAGCAACCTGACGGAGACCCTGCTGCCGACCGTCGAGGGGATCCTGCCGTCATCGATGCGTCTCGGCGAGTCGGCGAGCGTTGCGGTTGATCCGCGTATCGAGCGCGTCCTCGTCACCAACACCGGCACCCCGGACCTTCCCGGCGCGACGGACGTGGGCGTGGAAGTGTCGGCGGTCGGCGGTCGCGTCACGATTCCCGGCGCGGATCTGGTCGGCCTGCGCGAGGTCCTGGCGGTGAGCGACTTGCCAGAGCTCGACGGCGCGAGGCTCGGGCAGACGGCCATCAACCTGTTCAGCGCCGACGAGTCTGATGTGGCGCCCGGCGACCCGCAACGGATCATCGAGATGGGCCGCGTGACGTCCGATGACCAGCCGGCATCGCAGCCGACACGCGCCGAGTGGTGGTGGCCACTGGCGCTGGCCGCATTGGCGCTGCTCGCCGTCGAGTGGCTCCTCTTTCATCGACCGACCCGGCTCCGCCTCGCACGAGCGCTCCGTCCGCGGCCGCAGCCACTCGGAGGGCGCGCCCGTTGAGCCTGCCCGTCGGCTTCTCGGATCCGGTCTGGCTCTGGCTGGCCCTGCCCGCGGGGGCGATCGTCGCCATCGGCTGGTTGGGAGCCTCGCGCACACTGCCGGTGGGTCGCCGCGTCGCATCCCTCGTCATCCGGCTCGCCCTGGTGGCGTGTTTGGTACTGGCCCTGGCGGGGGCACGGCTGGCGCTGCCGTCAGATCGACTCAGCGTGGTATTCCTGCTGGACGCCTCGGACTCCATGCTGGACGCGACGAGCGAGGACCTCGTGGCGTGGGCACGCGACAGCGTGCGCGAGATGCCTGAGGGCGACACCGCCGGGATGGTCGTGTTCGGCGGCAACGCTTTGGTCGATCGGCTGCCATCCGAGCTCGACGAACTCTCGGAACCGGCGTCGGAACCGGTGGTCGGGGCGACCGATGTTGCCGCCGCGGTGCGTCTGGCGGCGGCCATCTTCCCGCCCGGGTCTCAGCAGCGGATCGTGCTCCTCTCCGATGGGAACGACACCTCCGGCGAGGCAGAAGACGCGATTGCGGCGGCATCGGCGCGCGGCATCCGGCTCGACGTCGCGATGCCGGCCGATGAGTCTGCGGCCGAGGTGCTGGTCGATGCCGTCGATGCGCCGCCCGGCGCGCGCGTCGGCGAGACGATCGATCTCACCGTTCGCCTGCGTTCGACGATCACGACCGACGCCACCCTGCGACTGCTTGCCGACGGCGCCACCGTCGCGACGCGCCAGCTGGAGCTCGAGCCGGGCGTGACCACCATCCCGTTCGCCGTCACCGCCGACGAGCCCGGTTTCCACGTCTTCCGAGCCGTCATCGAAGCGACCGATGACCGATTCAGCGAAAACAACGCGGCGGACGCCTATGTTCTCGTGACGGGCGAGCCCCAGGTGCTCGTCGCCACGGATGATGCGGAGCGCGCCACGGATCTGGTGGCCTCGCTCGGCGAGGGGAGCCTCGAAGTCACCGTGGTCGCTTCCAATGGCGTCCCGTCATCACTGGCAACACTCGCCGGGTACGACGCGGTCGTGCTCGATAACGTCGAGGCGTCGGACCTGGGCGACACGACGATGGCCTCGCTCCAGGTCTACGTCCGTGACCTCGGCAAGGGGCTGGTCATGCTCGGCGGCCGCGACAGCTACGGGGCCGGAGGCTACCTGGATACGCCGATGGAGGAGACGCTGCCGGTCTACATGACGGTCCGCGACCGTGAACGTTCACCCGACGTGGCGATGGTCGCCGTGGTGGACAAGTCGGGCAGCATGGCGGACTGCCACTGCACCGGGGATTCGCGCGACAACGCCAATCCATCAGGGACGCGTGGCTTCGAGAAGGTCGACATCGCGCGCGAGGCGATCCTGCGTGCCGCCGAGGCGATGGCCCCGACCGATCAGCTCGGGGTCGTGACCTTCGACCAGAACGCACACTGGGCGGTACGCACGGCGCCCATCGACTTCGGTGCGCTCAGCAACGGCCTCGGGTTCCCGGCCGACGGCAACACGAACATCTATGCCGGCCTCAAGGCTGCGTACGACGACCTCATCGAGAATCCTGCGACGCTTCGCCACATCATTCTCATCACCGACGGCTGGTCGACGCACGGCGCGTACGACGATCTGCTCGAGGACATGCGGGCGGCGGGCATCACGCTGTCGACGATCGGAACGGGTGGCGGATCGGCCGGACTGCTGGAGCGCCTGGCCGAGGAGGCCGGCGGCCGCTACTACGACGCCGCCGACGCGACGACCATCCCCGATATCTTCCTGCGCGAGACGATCCGCACTGCCGGCGAACAGATCGTGGAGGAGGCGTTCCAACCGATCCCATCGGCCTCGTCCGAGATCCTCGACGGGCTCGACGCCGGCCGCCTGCCGCAGCTGCTCGGCTACAACGCCACCACTGCCAAGGGCTCCGCCACCGTTTCCCTCCTGACCGGGCGCGAGGATCCGCTCCTGGCGCAGTGGCAGTACGGGCTGGGTCGCGCCGTCGCATGGACGTCGGATACGCGACAGCAGTGGGCGACGCCGTGGATCGGGACGCCGGAGTTCGGGACGTTGACCGCGCAGCTGGTGGCATGGACGCTCCCGCCGCAGGACGCCGAGGGCATCGACGTGCGCTTCAGCCCCGGCGAGGATGGCGAGCTCAATGTCGAGGTCACCTCATTCGACGAGGAAGCAGGCCCGCGCAACTTCTATCGGACCGTGCTGCGGCTCGTCTCACCGGACCTGGAACCGACGCAGACCATCCTCGAGCAGGTGGGAC
>JBBJNX010000301.1:0-3534 GCA_037721115.1 Candidatus Limnocylindria bacterium | reverse complement strand
GGGCCTAGTGTCGCCGAGACCGGAATCGGCGTTCTAGATAGTGGCCAATCCATGGGAGCTTGCGCCGGACGCCCGACAGCGGTCCCCGTTGGCGAGCCGCGCGCTCCTTTTCGACCGCGCGGTTTAGCCGAGCGATCCGTCCCTGCATCTTGGCGTTCTCTAGCTGAAGTGAGTCGATGATCAGCGCCTGCACTTCCAGGATTTCGTCTACGACCTCAGCTGGGCCGCGTGGCCGCCGACATGACGGGAGGGGGGCATCCCGATCACCTCGCCGGCGCGGGTCGGGACAACGTTCGTAGAAGGCTGCGAGTCGGTCGTCGACCACTAGTTCACCTTCCGCGATCCCTCGGCTCAATACCTCCTGACGCCAGCTTTCACCTAGCTCGAAAGAGGGTATTTCCTTGACGATGCGCCGGTAGAGCGCGTCTCGATGGGCTGCTCCCCCCTTCATCCCCCGGCCTCGCCCTCTCACCCCGCGTTCGCCGACGCCCAGGAACTGAGCCTCGCTTCTGACGCCGAAGTGAAAGATCCGCAGGCCGGCGTGCGGAGATGTGCGGACCGGGCGGCCTATGCTCGTGTCCGTCACCTCGGTCAGCTTCGGCCCAAGGGATGCGCCGTGGGCCCCCAGGGATACCGCCACCGCAGGGGAGCCCCTGAGGGCGAGTTTGGGACGCAGCGCAGAGACCTTCTCGCGAACAGTGAAGTCCTGGGGCGCGTTACGGGTCGCGGGGCAGACGAACACGAAGTCGTTCCGCGGGGCGATTACCGCTTCGCGGTCCGGGGACACGGACCCGAGCACGTCTTTGATATCTCCCCAAAGCGGCCACCAGAACTCGTCCGCGTCACCAGGCAGGATCCAGTCTGCCGCGTGCTCCGTTGCGGCTCGACGGGCCAGTTGGGTGTGCCACTCCGCCTCCTTTTCCCAGTACACGCCAGCCGGCCTGGGGACGAGCGTCACCAGCCCTTCCTTCTGAAATGAGTCAAGAATCTCAGTCGTGCCATCTGTCGACCCGTCGTCGATCGCCAGTACGTGGTCGACCCCCCGATTGAGGTGGTACACGAGGAAGTGCTCCACGATGTCGGCCTCGTCGCGAACCAGCAACGTCATCACGACCTTCATGGCATCGTCTTAGGCGCCCGAGAACGCCTCACGGGCCTCCCGGGCGCCCACTTGGAGGCGCACGAACCGCGTGTAGGCGCCATTGCGCGCCATCAGCTCGTCGTGGCTGCCGCGTTCGATGATCTTGCCGTGATCGAGCACGAGGATCACGTCGGCCTCGCGGACCGTGAGCAGCTCGTGTGAGATCACGATCGTGGTGTGTGAGGACATCAGGCGCCGGAGCGGCTCGAGGATCTTGTGGCTCGACTCGGCGTCCAGGCCGGTGGTGGGCTCATCGAGGATGAGGATCGGCGCGTCGCGGATCATCGCCCTGGCAATGGCAACCCGCTGGCGTTGGCCGCCTGAGAGGCGTCTGCCACGCTGGCCCACCTCAGCGTCGTAGCCGCCCTCGAGCTCATCGATGAACTCGTGCGCGTCGGCGGCCTCGGCCGCCGCCACAATCTCCTCATCGGTCGCCGCGGGACGGCCGTACGCGATGTTCTCTCGGATCGTGCCGTCGAACATCAGCGTCTCCTGCAGCAGCAGCGCCATGTTGTCGCGCAGCGACGAGACGGTTATGTCCTTTAGGTCCACCCCATCGATGCGCACGTGGCCCGCGATGGGGTCGTGGAAGCGCAGCATCAGCCTGGCAATGGTCGACTTGCCGGCCCCGCTGTGGCCCACCAACGCGACGGTCTGACCCGGATCGGCACGGAAAGAGATTCCGTCCAGGGCTTTTTCGTCGCTGCCCGGGTACGCGAACTCGACATCCTCGAATTCGACCTTGCCGCGAGCGCGGCCGATCGGCTTGGCGTCGCGCGAGTCGGTGACGGCTGGAACCTCCCTGAGGTACTCGATCACTCGCTCGGCACCGGCGGATGCGGCATAGATGACGTTGTATAGGCGCGCGAGTGTGCGCATGGGGCCATACAGCCGCTGCAGGAAGGCGATCGTGACGAGCAGCGCACCCACTGACAGATCCCCGTTCTTGACAGCCACCGCTCCCACCCCGAGTACCACGAGCCCCGAGACCGCCTGGATCAGATCGGTGGCTGGGGCAAACAGCGAGCGTGCGCGGGCGGACAGCATCTGGGCCTCGAACTGGCCGACGTTCTCGCGATGGAAGCGGTCGATCTCCAGCTTCTGGCGGTTGTAGCCCTGCACCAGCGACTGGTTGCCGAGCGCCTCCTCGGCGAAGGCGGTCATGGCGCCGGTACGGCGGCGGGTCTCACGCGAGGCGCGCTTGATCAACCGCGACAGCACCCGTACCAGGCCGGCAAACAGCGGGCCGACCACCAGGATGAAGATGAACAGACGCCAGTCGAGGAATATCAGCGCTCCGCCAAAGATCACCAGCTGGGCGACCGAGGACGCCGCCGCCACCAGACCGGAGACCACGAACGCTTCGATGGCGGCGACATCGCCTGTGAGCCGCGCGAGGATGTCCCCGAGACTTCGTTGCTCGAAAAACGACAGCGAGAGATTCTGCAGGTGGCTGAAGAAACGCGTCCGAAGCGCCAGCAGGAACCGTCCCCCTACCCAGGACACCAGGTAGGACTGGAGGTATCCGAATGCCCCGGAGAGAATCGTCACGCCCAGCACGATCGGCGCGATCCACAGGAAGGGGTCGAGGTCCCCCGGGATCAGCACCTCGTCGACGGTCACCTTGATCATGTACAGCCGGGCGCCGTCGAGCAGCGGGAGGAGAAGGAGCAGCAGCAGCAGCCCGACCAGATACCTGCGGTAGGGCCGCATGTACGGCCAAAACTCCTTGAAGATCTCCTTTACCGGCAGCGGGGGCGCCGGCGCCACCACGTCTGCGCCTTCCTGGCCGACGAAGGCACGCAGCATGCCCGACCGCAGGCGCTTGCCATTACGGGCGCCTTGAGCCGCGGCGGTGTCCTTTTCTGACTTGGCCATGCGAGGAGCCTAGGGGTCGGCCACGAGGGTAGGCAGGGTCCCCTCCCGATCGCGGATGGTGTCGATGAACGCCGCCAGCCGTGCGCTGAAGGGACGCTCGTCGTGGTAGATCCAGTAGTCCATTCGCTCCTTTGGGGGTTGAACACCTGGGTCGGGCGTCGATGCGATCCGGGCGAACATCGGAGCCAGGTCCCCCTGGCGGCGGCAGATCTCGAACTGCTCGACTGCATCCACGCCTTCGAAATGCAGGTAGTCGATGGCCACTCCTGGCGAGGTCTTGTGAATGCCGTCGTGGTAGGCGATCGTGAGCACGCGGCGGCGGAAGATCGCGGCCTCGAGCATGATCGTCGACAGAGGGCAGACCACGAGCTCGGCGTTCTCCAGCAGGGCCGGGTAGGCGCTCATCGGAAGCGGCTGGCTCCTCAGCGACCCCTGTTGCTCGCCTCCGCTCCAGCCGGCCCGGTAGCCATCCCGGACGCGCGGCTCGACGATTACGTTCCTCAGTTGCTCCTCGT
>JBBJNX010000014.1:0-13137 GCA_037721115.1 Candidatus Limnocylindria bacterium | reverse complement strand
CCATTCCGTGCCGCTAAGCGGCTCTGCGGACACAATCGGGGGCTAAGATGGCCGGGACATACCCGGTGACGGAAATGCGACTAACGTACAAACAGCACGCCGAACGTCTACTGCGCAAACACGGGTACTCCCGCACACGAGCAGGGGAGATCGTCCGCGGGTTCGGCCTTCGAATAGATCAGCCCAAGAACTTCGGTGAGCTGCTTGCAGAGCTGCGGATGGTCTCCGAAGCGGCGGCGGCGTTCGGTCACGAAACAGACCCGGCTGCGATTCGTCGCGAAGCCGAGCGGCTCAGCTCCATCAGCTGGCTGAACAATCCGGCTCTGCCTGGGTTGGCAAGGGAGCACGCCGAGGATCGGGACGCATTCAGGCGGGCTCTGGCCACCTTGCAGGAGCGACGTTCGCCAGCTGCCGCCTATCGGCTCCTTGAGCGCCACCCTGAGCTGATCGCTCATCCCGAGTCCGCGCCGGCACCTCGTAAGAGGCGCGCCGTACCCACACTCGTACCCACAGAGGGTAGTAGGGCATGGACCGCAATGGACCGCAATGGACCGGAATGGACGCTATCTGAGCACGAATCGGCGGATCTGAGCGTGCTGGGACGAATCAGCATCCAGGACATCCAGCGGCTCGTGACCGGGGGCTAGACCACCCCGATCGGGCGGAGAAGTGGGTGATCGGGTATACTTCGGGTCGGTTCGACCGGCCTATCGACGAACCGCAATATTGAACTGAGTACGAGGACGTGGGTCGGTTCGCCATCCCACGTCTTTGTTTGTCCCCCGAGCGGGGAGAGGAGCGGCCATGAATCGAGACTTCATCGGAGCATTGCTCCAGTTGAACGCCGAGAAGGGTGTGCCGCAGGAAATTCTGATCCGAACGTTGGAGCAGGCGATCGAATCTGCCTATCGACGCAATGCGGATGCGCCCGAGAACGTGGTCGTGACCGTCAATCCCGAGACCGGCGAGATCAGCGTCGCGCGCGAGTACGAGGTCATGGCCACCACCGAGGAGGTCGAGAACCCCGAGGCCCAGATGTTCGTTGCCGACGCGCAGAAGATCGACCCCACCACGGGTGTCGGCGCACGGGTGCGCATCCCGGAGAACGTGACGCAGGCACAGCTGGGACGCATCGCGGCGCAGACCGCGGGCCAGGTGTACCGGCAGCGGCTGCGTGAGGCGCAGCGGGATGTCGTCTTCCAGCAGTACGCCGCCCGTGAGGGCGAGATCATGACCGGCACCGTCCAGCGCACGACCGAGTCGGCCGTGGTGCTCGACATGGGCAAGGACGTCGAGGCGGTCCTGGCGGTCACCGAGCAGCTGCCGAGCGAGATCTATCGCATCGGTCAGCATCTCAAGGTATACGTCATGGAGGTCCGTCGCACGACCCGCGGTCCGGTGATTGTCGCCAGCCGCACCCATCGCGGATTCCTGCGCCGTCTGATGGAGATGGAGATCCCCGAGATCTACAACGGCACGGTCGTGATCCGTGGCATCGCCCGCGAGGCGGGCAGCCGCTCCAAGGTGGCGGTCGAGAGTCGCCAGCAGGGGGTCGACGCCAAGGGCGCGGCGGTCGGTCAGCGCGGGGCGCGCATCCAGTCGATCGTCGCCGAGCTGAATGGCGAGAAGGTCGACATCGTCCTGTGGGACGAGGATCCCGGACGGTTTGTCGCTGAGGCGCTGTCGCCCGCCGAAGTTCTCAGCGTTCGCGTCGACGACGAGCACAAGATCGCCAACGTCATCGTTCCGGAGCGCCAGCTCAGCCTTGCCATCGGCAAAGAGGGCCAGAATGCTCGGCTGGCGGCGAAGCTGACGAGCTGGCGCATCGACATCCGATCCGAGACTGGCGTCGCAACCGCAGCCGCAGGCGGCGACCACGCCGATGCCGGTGCGGACCAGGAGGTGGCGGCCGATGCCGAAGCGACGACCTGACCATGTGCCGACACGAACCTGCGCGGTCTGTCGCCAGTCACACCCGAAGCGAGAGATGACTCGCATCGTGCGCGTGGCGGGTGGAGCCATTCATCGTGACGAGACCGGGCGGATGCCGGGCCGAGGAACCTATATCTGCACTGATCCAGCCTGCCGCGACAGCGAGCGCAGCGCGGCCGCCGTGAAGCGAGCGCTCGGCGCGGAGCCCACGCCCGGATCACTCGAATTCGAGGAAGCACCACATGCCACCACGTAGATACCGACCGCGCCGTGGGCCACGCCCGCAGCGCAAACGAACCGGAGCCGCCGGCGCCGCGCTGCTCGAGGCACAGGCGCCGGTCCGTCCCGCCGGGCCGGTCGAGCTGCCGAGCTCGATCACCGTGAAGGACTTCGCCGAGGCGCTCGGCGTGAGCTGGGCCGAGATCATCAACGTTTTGATCAAGAACGGCATCTTCGCCACCGTCAACCAGGCCATCGACTTCGATATGGCTTCACTCGTGGCTGCTGAACTCGGGTTCGAGGCGACCGAGGACGGGGTGGCCGAGCGGGCGGCAGCGGTCGCGGCCAGCGAGCAGGATCTCGTCTCGCCGGGTGGGGCGGGCGAGGGTGACGGAAAGCCGACGCTGTGGACCGATGACGACGCCAGCAAGCTCGTGACGCGCGCGCCCATCGTGACCGTCATGGGCCACGTCGACCACGGCAAGACCAGCCTGCTCGACGCGGTGCGTGAAACCAAGGTCGCCTCCGGAGAGAGCGGCGGCATCACGCAGCACATCGGCGCAAGCGAGATCGTCCACAACGACAAGCGGATCGTCTTCCTCGACACGCCCGGCCACGAGGCTTTCACGGCCATGCGCGCGCGCGGCGCGCAGGTGACCGACATCGCGATCATCGTGGTGGCGGCAGACGATGGCGTCATGCCGCAGACCAAGGAGGCCATCGACCACGTTCGCGCGGCCCGCGTGCCGATGATCGTGGCGATCAACAAGGTTGACAAGCCCGACGCCAATCCGGACCGCGTGAAGCAGGAACTCGCCGACAACAAGGTTCTCATCGAGGAATACGGTGGCGACGTGATCGCGGTGGCGGTAAGCGCCAAGCAGCGCACCGGGATCGATGAACTCATGGAGATGGTACTGCTCATCGCGGATCTCCAGGATCTCAAGGCCAACCCGGATCGCGACGCGATCGGAACGATCGTCGAGTCCGAGGTCGACAAGGGCCGCGGAAACGTGGCGACGGTCCTCGTCCAGACAGGAACGCTCAAGGTCGGCCAGATCGTGAGCGTGGGTCGGACATGGGGTCGCGTCCGCGCTCTCAACAACGCCGCAGGCACGCGGGTCAAGCAGGCTGAGCCGGCCTCTGCCGTGGAGATCATCGGCCTCCAGGGACTCCCTGAGGCGGGCGACATCCTGCGCGTCGTGGCCGACGAGAAGACGGCCCGCGACGCGGGCGAGGCCGCGGACCGGGTCGCCGCCGGCGCGGATGGTCAGAAGGTCAGCAGCCTCGAGGACATCAGCGCCCAGATCAAGGACAGCGAGGTCGCGGAGCTGCGGGTCGTGCTGAAGACGGACGTGCAGGGCTCGATGGGAGCCATTCGCCATTCGCTGGAGCGGCTCAACACGACCGAGGTCCGGATCAACATCCTGCGTGAGGGTGCGGGCGACATCAACGAGAGCGACATCAACCTCGCGTCCGCGTCCGACGCAGTGGTCATCGGCTTCAACACGAAGCTCGACCCTGGGGCTCAGCGCTCCGTCGACGCCACCGGCGTGGACGTGCGCATCTATGACGTGATCTACAAGCTGATCGATGACATCGGCCTGGCGCTCTCCGGACTCCTGACGCCGAAGCTCGTCGAGCAGGTCGAAGGGCATGCCGAGGTGCGCATGGTGATCAAGGCCGGGCGTGCCGGCAACGTGGCTGGCTCGTACGTCACTGATGGGCGCATCGTGCGCGGTGGCCAAGTCCGCCTGTTCCGTGCGGGCCAGCTGCTGACCGAGACGCGAATCACCTCGCTCAAACGCTTCAAGGACGACGTCCGCGAGGTGGCCACCGGCTTCGAATGCGGCATCGGCCTGGATGCCGATGACATCGTCGAGGGCGACGTCATCGAGTGCTACCAAATGGTGACCGAGCAGGCATAGCCGATGAGCCAGCGAACGGATCGGCTTGACAGCCAGATTCGGCAGGAGCTTGCCGATCTGCTCCACCGCGAGATGAAGGATCCGCGCATCGGGTTCGCGACCATCACGCGGGTCGAGACGGCGCGAGACCTCGGCACGGCCAAGGTCTGGGTCAGCATCATGGGGACCGATGACGAGCGGGAGGAAACGATGAAGGCGCTGACCGACGCGGCACCCTGGCTACGCCGCCAGCTCGGCGGTCGACTCACGCTTCGTCACATCCCGCAGCTGGCCATTCGCCACGACAACTCGATCGAGGCGGGGGATCGAGTCCTACGCCTTCTGCGCGAGATCGAGCAGGAGGGTCCCTCGTGAGCCGGCAGGCGGTCGTCGAGGCGATCCGAAACGCATCGCGCATCACCGCAATCTGCCACGAGAACCCTGATGCCGACACGCTCGGGTCTGCGCTGGCCCTGCGCATCGCTGCTGAGCGTCTCGGCAAGCGGGCCGAGGTCGTTGCGGCCGATCCCGTGCCCCCGTCGCTCGCCCAGCTGACCGGCGCCGCCGACGTTCGGACCACGCCGCAGCTCGAACCGGACGTCGCGATCGTGGTCGACGGACCGCTCTCGCGTACCGGTGCCGTGGCCAGGCAGTCGGTCGAGTGGCTGTCACGGGCGCGGATCGTAAACATCGATCACCACGTGTCGAACGACGGCGGCGAGGCGGCCGTGTCCTGGATCGATCCGGGCGCCGCAGCCACCTGCGAGATGGTCGCTCTCATCATCCCGGAGCTCGGGGTCGAGATCGACGTCGAGATCGCGACAGTCCTCACCGCTGGAATCGTCCAGGACACGCACACGTTCTCGCACCCGAACGCCACGCCACGCACGCTGCGGGTCGCGGCGGACCTGTTGGCGGCCGGTGCGCCGCTCTCCGCCATCCATCGCTCGATCTATGCGGATAAGCCGTTCGGCACCCTCGCGCTCTGGGGCCGCATCATGGGCGGTATGGAACAGCGCCGCGACGGCCGGATCGTGCACGCGACCATGACGACCTCCATGCTCGCCGACACCGGCACCGAGCCGATCGCCTCCGAAGGACTCATCGACCTGCTGGCGTCGACCAAGGCGGCCGATATCACCGTCCTCTTCAAGGAGGTCGACGCTACGCACGTGCGTACGAGCGTGCGAACGTCGGCAAGAGCCGATGCGGTGGCCATCACGTCTGCCTTCGGCGGCGGCGGGCATGCGCGGGCCGCCGGTTGTGCGATCGACAGCCCACTGGCCGAGGCTGCGGCGAAGCTGCTTGGCGAATGCGAACGGGAACTCGACCGCGCCGATGCTCGGAGTCGTTAACCTCGACAAACCGGTCGGGCCGACCAGTCACGACATGGTCGACATGATGCGACGGTTGACCGGCATCCGGCGCATCGGCCACGCCGGGACGCTGGATCCGCTGGCATCCGGCGTCCTGCCGATCCTCGTCGGTGCCGCGACGCGTTTCAGCGCCGAGCTGACCGGGGGATCCAAGCGCTACGACGCCGTCTTCCGGCTGGGTGCGCGGAGCGCAACGGACGACGCTGAAGGACCAATCGAGCCGGTCGACGGCCCACTCCCGGACGAGCAAGCCGTGCGCATCGCGCTCTCCTCCTTCATCGGTACGTTCGACCAGGTGCCCCCGGCGTTCAGCGCGCGAAAAGTGGGGGGGCGCACGGCCTACCGTGCCGCGCGCGCCGGGGACCCCATCGACCTCCCGCCACGGGCGGTCACGATCCATGGGTTGGACCTTCTCGCCTACGAGCCCGCCGACGATGGTGCCGTCGTGCGCGTGGATCTGCGCTGCGGTGCCGGGACCTACGTGCGCGCCCTGGCGCGCGACCTCGGCGAGCGCCTCGCATGTGGCGGCTACCTCCTCGCCCTGCGCCGGACGGAGGCTGCTGGTTTGACGGTGAATGCCGCCGTCACCCCGCAGCGCCTGGAAGCGCTCGCGGCCGATGGCCTCCTCGAGCACGCCATCCTGCCAGTCGGTGACCTCCTGTCCATGCCGAAGATCACGCTCGATCACGACGCGGCAGATGCGTTTCGCAATGGATCGGCCCGATTGCTGGTGACTTCTCACGCCGAGGGGCGGGTCGCGGTATTCGAGGGCAGCGAGCTGGTCGGCATCGGATCGGTGAGCGCGAGCCTGCTTCAGCCCGAAAAGGTTGTGCCACGGGAGTCATCGCGATGACTGCGCTGGCAGCGGACCAGCTGCCGAGCATCGGCCCTGTGGTGATCACGTTGGGTGTCTTCGACGGCGTGCACCGTGGCCATCGACACGTGCTGGCAGCGACGGCGCAGGCCGCGCGAGATCGAGATGCCGCCAGCGTCGCGCTCGTCTTCAGCCCGCACCCCGACGAGGTCATTCGCCCCGGTACGACGGTCGATCGGCTGTTGCCGTCCGAGCTGACGCTGGGGCGCCTTCGGTCAGTGGGGATCGACCATGCGTTCGAGATCCGGTTCGATGCTGCGCTCCGGAGCCTGGAACCGGAGGCGTTCCTTGCCAGCCTCGGACCAGCCATGGACCTGCGCGGCATCACGATGACGCCGGGGAGCGCCTTCGGCCGTGCTCGGGCCGGCACGCTCGAGCGCGTCGCGGAGATCGGGGCCGAGAACGGATGGGACTGCATCGCGGTCGAGCCGCTCACCGTCGATGGCGAGGTCGTCTCATCGTCACGGATCCGCGGCTTGCTGCGCAAAGGGGAGATCGACCTGGCGTCGGCGCTGATGGGAGCAGCGCCGTTCCTGCGCGGGATCGTGGTCCATGGCGACGAGCGCGGACGCGAGCTTGGGTTTCCGACGGCGAATCTCGCATTCGACTACCCCGCGGCGCTTCCGGCGCTCGGCATCTATCTCGGTCGCGTCCGTGTTCCCGACCGCAGCGTCGGCCCGGACCACGCAGCGCTGGTCAGCGTCGGAGTCCGCCCGACGTTCCACGATGACGGGCGGGTCCTCGTCGAGGTCTATCTGCTCGATTGGGATGGCGATCTGTACGACGCGGCGCTCGAGCTGAAGCTGGATGCGCGACTGCGCGAGGAACGGCGATTCGACGGCGTTGACGCGCTCGTCATGCAGATGCACGCAGACGAGTCGGAAGCGCGGCGACGCCTGCGTATTGGTGGCGCCTGAGGTCTCGGTTCGCCGAATGGCGACCGGCAGGCTCGTCTGCTAAACTCGCAGCGTTATGGAATGAATGTGGAGGAATACGTGCCGCTCGCCAAGGACGCGAAGAGCGCAGTCGTCGACGAATACGCCACGCACGAAGGTGATACAGGATCACCCGAGGTGCAGATTGCGCTTCTCACCGAGCGGATCAAGTCACTGACGGAGCATTTGCGCAGCTACCCGAAAGACAATCATTCGCGCCGCGGGCTTCTGAAGCTCGTTGGGCAGCGCCGACGTCTGCTCGCGTATCTGGTCCGCAATGATGTGGACAGATACCGCACCGTCATCGGCAGCCTCGGGCTGCGACGCTAGACACCCGACCGCGATCGACCCAGGGCCGCCTGCCTTGGGTCTCGCACTTCTCACCTCAACTGCGGTACCCACCCCCGCCTGACGCCGCGCTCACGCGAGTGCGCCACGGGAATCGAGCGTCGGATGCCGCACCAATATCACTGGAGGAATCAGTGGCTATCAAACACGAGGCCGAAATCGGCGGCAAGAGCTTCAGTATGGAAGCTGGCAAGCTCGCCGAGCAGGCTCATGGCGCGGTCATCGTCCGCTGTGGCGACACCGTTGTCCTTGCAACGGCGGTTGCCGGCAAGGAGCCCCGCGAAGGGGCCGACTTCTTCCCGCTCACCGTCGACTACGAGGAGCGGATGTACGCCGCGGGCAAGATCCCGGGCGGCTTCATCAAGCGCGAGTCGCGTCCGTCGGAGGCGGCCATCCTGGCCATGCGCCTGACCGACCGACCCCTGCGTCCGCTCTTTCCGAAGGGCTACTTCAACGACGTGCAGGTCGTCCTGACGGTCCTGTCGACCGACCAGGAGAATGATCCGGATATCCTCGCGCTGAACGGCGCATCGGCGGCCCTGAGCATCAGCCACATCCCGTTCATGGGTCCGGTCGGCGCCGTGCGTGTGGGACGCATCGGCGGCGAATTCGTCACCAATCCGACAAATACCGAGCTCGCCGACAGCGAGCTTGACCTCGTCGTTGCGGGAACCCGCGAGGCGGTCATGATGGTCGAGGCAGGCGCCAAGATCCTTCCCGAAGCGGTCATGGCCGACGCAATCGCCTACGGTCACAGCGAGCTCCAGAAGTCGATCGATCTCCAGGAGAAGCTGGTCGCCTCGGCCGGGACGCCGAAGAAGGTTCCGTTCATCGGCCCCAAGGCCGCATCGGTCATCAGTCTCGGCAAGATGCTCTCCCAAAGCCAGAATGAGTTTGTCGTCTTCGATCTGGAGACGACGGCCATGAAGCCGGAGGCCGGATTCATCGTTGATGTCGCTGCGCTGCGGCTGCGGGACGGGCAGATTGTCGACCGCTTCGAGTCCCTGGTGAACCCCGGACGTCCGATCGTCGGGCACCAGGTCCACGGCATCAAGACCGAGGACGTCGCCAACGCGCCGACCGCGGCGGAGGTGCTCGGCAACTTCGTGGACTGGGTCGGCGAGACCCCGATCGTGGCTCACAACGCCGCGTTCGATGTACCGTTCCTGCTTCGCCATCTGCCAAACGACCGCAAGTGGGCGCCGGCGGCCGTGTTCGACACGCTCGAGCTCGGTTACCAGCTCTACCCCGATGCGGGCGCGTACAAGCTCGCTGACCTAGTCCGTTTCGTGTTCGGTCGCGATCACGCCGCCGCACACCGCGCCATGCCGGATGCGGAGGCAACCGCCGAGCTGTTCCTCCATTTCACCAACGGCCTCTCGGAGCGGCTCGATGCGCTGCGCCAGGAGATCGCCGACGAAGTGCGCGGCGCGCGCGACAACTACAACCGCACCGAGCAGGGCGATCGGCTCGAGGACATCCGGCGGCGTCACGGCATCGCCTCGCCGCTGATGGACGCCGTGACCAAGGCCACCGTCCGCGAGCTCGTCCTCAGTGAGAACGTGCGCATCGACGGTCGCGACACGAAGACCATCCGTCCGATCAGCGTGGAGGTCGGCATCCTGCCGCGCACGCACGGATCGGGCCTCTTCACCCGCGGGCAGACGCAGGCGCTCTCCATCGCCACGCTTGGCCCGTCCAGCAACGTGCAGCGCATGGACACGATCTCCCCGGAGACCGAGAAGCGCTACATGCACCACTACAACATGCCGCCGTACTCCGTCGGCGAGGCCAAGTTCATGCGTGGCCCCGGCCGTCGCGAGATTGGCCACGGCGCCCTTGCTGAGCGCGCACTTCTTCCCGTCCTGCCGGATGCCAGCGAGTTCCCGTACGCCATCCGCGTAGTGAGCGAGTGCGTGAGCTCGAATGGCTCGACCTCGATGGCCTCCACCTGCGGCTCGACCCTGGCACTCATGGATGCCGGTGTGCCGATCAAAGCGCCGGTCGCCGGAGCGGCGATGGGCCTTATCACCGACAAGGAGACCGGCCGCTACGCCGTCCTGACCGATATCACCGGCAAGGAGGACGCCTACGGCGACATGGACTTCAAGGTGACCGGGACGGCCGATGGCGTCACGGCGCTCCAGATGGACATCAAGACCTCGGGCATCACCATCGAGATCATGCGAGACGCACTCGACCAGGCTCGGGTTGCCCGGCTCCACATCCTGGGAAAGATGACCGAGGTCATCAGCGCCAGCCGCGAAGACCTCAGCCAGTACGCGCCGCGGATCACGACCATCAAGATCCCCGTCGACAAGATCCGGGACGTCATCGGCGCCGGCGGCAAGGTGATCCGCCAGATCACCGCCGAGACTGGTACCCAGATCAACGTCGAGGACGACGGCACGATTCAGATTGCCGCCACCACGGGCGAGGCCGCCAAGAAGGCGATCGCCTGGATCGAGGGCCTGACCAAGGACGTCGAGGTCGGCAAGGAGTATCTCGGCAAGGTGACCCGGATCATGAACTTCGGTGCCTTCGTCGAGATTCTGCCCGGCAAGGAAGGCCTGGTCCACATCAGCCAGCTCGCGGACTACCACGTCCCGCGGGTCGAGGACGTGGTCAGCATCGGCGACGAGCTGATGGTGGTCGTGACCGAGATCGACCGCATGGGCCGCGTGAACCTGAGCCGCCGTGCCGCAATGGAGCGGCACATGGCCAAGGCCGGCGATCGGAGCTGAGGAACCCCAACTCAGCCGCGGTGAGTACCGCGGCTGAGTTGGAAGCGCGGGGTGGCGCTACAGGCGTGACGGACAGCCGTACATGCTGCCAATGGCATGGCTGGCGCGACGTCCCGATGTACCATCCTCCTGCGGCGCTGCATCAGGCCTCACTCCGCGAGACACTGGTCCGCGACATCCGTGGCCTGTCGGTGACGCAGCTGGATGTCCGTCGCGCGCGTCGACGACGCGAACAGATGACCCTCTCTTAGGAGTTCCCATGTCCGATTCCCTGCGCATCATTCCGCTCGGCGGGGTGGGTGAGGTCGGCAAGAACATCACCGTCATCGAGATCGACGACGAGATCCTGGTGGTGGACTGTGGCCTGGCCTTTCCTGAGCCGGAGATGCTCGGCATTGATCTCGTCATCCCTGATGTCACGTACGTCGCCGAGAACCGTGACCGGGTGCGCGGCATCATCCTCACCCACGGCCACGAGGACCATACCGGCGCGCTGCCATACGTCCTTCCCAAGATTCCCGGCACGCCAATCTACGCGACCAGGCTCACTGAAGGCCTCGTCCAGGGCAAGCTGCGCGAGCACAAGCTTCTCGAATCGACGCCGCTCCACGTCATCGAGCCCGGACAGGAGTTCGCGGTCGGGTCGTTTCGGATCACGCCGTTTCGGGTCAACCACTCGATCCCCGACGGAGTCGGCTACGCGATCACCACTCGTCTCGGCACGGTCGTCCATACGGGTGACTTCAAGTTCGATCACACGCCGCCCGATGGCCGGCGCGCCGACCTTGGACTCATTGCCGAGATCGGAAACCGCGGCGTGGACTTCCTGCTCAGCGACTCGACTCGAGCCGAGAAGGACGGCTACACCCTCTCGGAGACCACCGTCAGGGAGAGCCTCAACCGGCTCGTCGGAGAAGCTCCGGGCCGCGTGATTGTGGCCACCTTCGCGTCGAATATCGGTCGCGTGCAACAGGTGATCGATGCCGCCTGGGCACATGGCCGCAAGATGGTCGCCCTGGGCCGCAGCATGGAGCAGAACACGGCGATCGCCTTGGAGCGTGGCTACCTCGACGCCCGTGACGGCACGCTGGTGAAGAAGGAGCAGCTCCAACGGCTGGCAAAGGAAGAGCTCGTGGTCATGACGACCGGTTCGCAGGGCGAGCCGATGAGCGGGCTGACGCGCATGAGCAACCGCGACCACCGCAATATCACCATCGAGCCGGGCGACACCGTCATCGTGTCGGCCAGCCCGATTCCCGGCAACGAGGAGGCGGTCGCCAAGACGATCGACAACCTCTTCAAGGAGGGGGCGATGGTGCACTACGAACCGCTCGTGCACTGTCACGTGTCGGGCCACGGTTCGCGAGAAGAGCTCAAGCTCATGCTGGGACTCGTCAAGCCCCGCCATTTCGTGCCGATCCATGGCGAGTACCGCATGCTGGTCCAACACGCGCTCCTGGCAGAGGGCGCCGGCGTTGACGTCGACAAGATCTTGGTGCTCGAGAATGGACAGGTGGTCGAATTCGATGGCCAGACCGGTCGCATGGCGGGCTCCGTCACGGCTGGTGCTGTCCTGGTCGACGGAATCGCAGCCATCGACGGTATCGATGGAGTTGTCCTTCGCGATCGGCGCATGCTCGCCTCTGACGGCGTGGTGATGGTGGCGCTGACCATCGATAAAAAGACGGGGCAGCCGGTCGGTGTCGCCGACCTCGTCAGCCGTGGGTTCCTCTCCGATCCGGAAGACCCGATCATGGGTGCGGCGCGTGATCACCTGATGAACGCGCTTCGGCAACGACGCGAGGACGAGCACACGGCCGAGGCGGCCTACGTGAAGACCAAGATTCGCGACACCCTGAGCCGGTACTTCCATCAGCGAACGAAGCGTCGACCGATGATCTTGCCCATCGTGATGGAGGTCTGACCCGGGCCGTGGCCACCAAGCGGAGGACGACGACACGACGTCGCCCGACCCGGCGACGGAAGCAGAAGACCGCGATGGTGCTCAGTGCACGCTTTGTGCGCGAGGGTCTGGCGTTCGTGCTGCTCCTGCTCGCGATCATCAGTGTCATCGCCCTGTTCGCCCCGGACGCCGGCGCGATCATCCGTCCGTGGCATGACGTTCTCGCCACGACCCTGGGATGGGGGATCGCGTTTGCCGCGCCTCTCCTTGCTGGTTTCGCGGTCATGCTCTGGATGAAGACGATGCCGGCCGAGCGCTGGATGGCAGCAACCGGAGCGGCACTCGTCGCGCTGGCCCTGCTCGGCATGTTTCACCTGTCCGTCGGCGGTGGCGCCGATGCGGTCGCGACCGGACAGGGCGGAGGAGCAATCGGGTTCGGTGTCAGCGCGCTGCTCGCCGGTGCTGTCGGCGATGCAGGAGCGTGGATCGTGCTCGTGCTCCTGACGGGCGTCGGCCTGCTGCTCTATTTCAACATGACGATCGGTGACCTCGTTGCCGCCTACCTCGCCGGCCGGGACGAGCGGCAGGAACGTGACGCCGATGAGGCTCGGCGATACGCTGGTCGTCAGCCTCGCAACGTCGAGACACGCGGCCGGCTGGAACCACCGTCCGAAGCCGATGCAAAAGGTGGACTGATCGACCGCATGCGAGATCGGCTCGCCGGGGGCGGTGAGATCGATGAGGACGCCCCGGTCATTCTGCGTCGCGAGCGACCCACGCCGTCCACCAATGGCACCGGCCGACCCGCAACGCCGCCGGCGGCGGAGCTGTCGGAGCGGCCGGAGCATCGACCGAGTCCAGTAGCCGCGGAGCTCGAACATACGGAGGAGGCGCACCTG
>JBBJNX010000300.1:0-3544 GCA_037721115.1 Candidatus Limnocylindria bacterium | reverse complement strand
CCGACGAGGATGGTGGCGACGCTCTCCAAACCACCGACAACGGCGAGCAGGACGATGAAGACAACGAGCGCTGACGAGGCACCGAACAGACGCGTCCGCCAGATGGGATCGGGGTGGCGCATGGCGAGGACGTGGGCGACGCTCAGCGCCGCGAGCGCCGTCAGGATCACGGCGAACGGTGTGCTGCCGTCATAGCTGAGCCCGTTCACAAGCAGGATCGGGACGCCCACCGCCGCGGCGAGCGGCACGGCGGCATCGCTCCAGTCATCGCCGAGGAATCCGCGGCGGATGGCGAAGCCGACGAGCGCCGCGAGCCCGATGCCGAGCACGATCGGCCATCCGCCACCCATCAACGCCGGGTCCGGGCGATCAAGCGGGCCACCGACGGGGACGGCCACGGAAATGAAGACCGACAGGCCGATGAGCCCGTAGGTGAGCACGTCGCGGCTGGCCACGATTGATGGATCGGTCGGCGTGCGAGTGACCGCAGCCTGCCCGCGCAGGTCCTCGAGCCTGCGGCTGACGGCCTTGATGCCCTGGCCGATCTTGGGCAGTCGCGTACCGATCCGCTCACCGCCCCTCCCCGCCACGATGGTTACGAGCAGGACGATGACGAGCAGCCCGATGAGGACGATCGCCGTCGTGGGGTCCAGCGAGCTAGAGGCGATCAGCATGACGGCGGCCGCGGGCATGAGCCCCACGCACCCGAGCGAGACGCGTTCCGATGCCGGCCGGCCGGCTGAGATCGCCGCGATCGCGGCCGGCAGGCCGGCGATGGAGGCCACCAGCACGAGCAGCACCGTCCGGTCGTTGCTGAGCGTCGGCGAGGTCAGGTATTGGATGACGACGACGGCCGCCAAGCCCGCGGCGACCACCGCTGCCATCCGTGCCGTCTGCGCCCATTGCTGGTCCGGGTGCTCGTCCGCGACGCGCACGCCGAGCGGCAGGGCGGCCGCGGCAGACATGAGGTATCCGGCGGCGATCCCGGCGGGGGTTCCGGCGACAACCGTGGGCAGGATGAGGAACGGGGTCGCGACCGCAGCTCCAACGGCAATCGACAGGTTCCGCCCCGCGTTGCCAGCGATCCCGTGCGTGAGCAGGCGCCACAGCAATCCGCCAAGCAGGATTCCGATGACCGCGGTCCAGATCGCCTGCCGCAGTTCCGCTTCCAGCGCATCGCGGCTCACCATCGCGATGATGTTGATGCAGCACTCGGGGTCGACCTCGGCGGCGACGATGGTTGTGATGCGAGCGGGCTCCACCGGCTCGATCGGCACGCGATGCTCCGGGTCGAACGCCTCCGGCTCGGGGTACCACCCGCCATACCCAACGTAGCCGCCATAGCCGCCGCCGTAGTAGACCTCCTCCAGGAAGCCGCCTTCCCAGACGTTGGCCGGCTCGATGCCGTAGTCCTCGGCCAGGTCCTCGGCAACCTCCCGGAGGTTTGGTCCGCGCTCGATGGCCGATCCGTCGACGGTAGTGATCTCCACGATCGGTGCGCCGGGAAAGAGATAGCTGCGCAGCGCGTTGCCGCCCGGCGTCACGTCCTCGACGTATACACGACCGTCGCGCTCGTCGAGCGTCAGACCCAGTGACACGGTGCCGTTGTTCCAGACCACCACGCCAGCAACGGCTGCGCCGATGGCGATCAGCAGCGCAACGGCGTCGAGCAGTCGAATGGAACGCAACGGCGACATGTCGTGGACCATACCAGTGACCCGTCGGCCCACCAATGCGGGAGATCACGCAATCCGGTTCGGTGGGGTGCCGGATGGCGCAACGCATCGGCCCAGTCGAGCATCTCATCCCAAGGAGGTGAACCGATGCAGACCCTTCGCGCTGCAGCCATTGCGCTCCCGTTCGTCGCCCTGGCGCTGATGGTGGCGCTCCTATCCGTAATCATCGGGGCGGGGGCGTGAACATGACCCATCCCGTCCTCGAGGCACGAGGACTGGCCAAGCGATACCGACGCCGCGTCTGGGCGCTCAGCGGAATCGATCTCGACATTTCCGCCGGCGGGATCACTGCCCTCGTCGGACCTAACGCGGCTGGCAAGTCGACCCTCATCAAGACCTGGGTCGGCTTCGAGAAGCCGACGCGTGGATCGGTCCGGGTGGCCGACATCGATCCTTGGAAGGACCGATCCGCCGCGCTGGCGCACCTCGGCTACGTGCCGCAGTCTCCGGTCCTATACGATGGCCTGACCGTCGAGGACCACCTTGCCCTTGCCCGCCAACTGCGGCCCGACTTCGACCGCGAGTACGCTCGCGCGCGCCTTGCGCAGCTCGAAATTCCCGCCGATCGGGGTGGTCGGGATCTGTCCGGTGGCCAACAGGCGCAGGTGGCGCTGGCGCTGGCATTGGGCACGCGGGCGCCGATCCTCCTGCTCGATGAGCCACTCGCCTCGCTTGACCCGCTGGCGCGACGAGAGTTCCTCCACGTCCTGACCGATGCGGTCCGCACCGACGGCGCCACCGCCCTGCTGTCGAGCCATATCGTCACCGATGTCGAGCAGGCCTGTGACCGGCTCATCGTCCTCGGCGTCGGCCGTGTCCTCCTCCATGACACCGTGTCGGGTGCACTCGAGGCGCATGCCATCTCCACTGTCGAACGTCCGGACGCGGTCGGCAGCTTCGGCGCGCCGGATGGCTCGCGCATCTACTTAGTGCGCGGCAGCGCTGACCGGCCAGCGACGCTCGACGAGGTCGTTCTGGGCTACCTCGCCTCCGGGCGCTCGAAAGCGGTCGCGGCGTGAGCGGCGCGCTGACCTGGGCGCGCCTCTCCTTCGCGCAGCAGCGCTGGGAGATCCTGATCCTTGGGCTGGGGGTGGTGGTCGCCATCGGACTGATGGCGTGGATGACGTCGCAGTTGCTCGGCATCACGGCCGCCTTCCCGGAGTGCGACTTCTTCCTGGATGAGGACCAGTTCGCGCTGCCGGCGGGCTGCGATCAGGCCAGCCAGGCCTTCTTCGGGCTGTACAGCAACGCCGAGATTTTCCTGAGGAATGGCTGGCTGTTCGGGTTCGGCGTGGGTCTCATCGTGGGCGTCCCGTTGGTGGCCCGCGACATTGAGCAGGGCACTGCTCAGCTGGCATGGACGCTCGGTCGGTCACGCACGCGCTGGCTGCTGCAACGGATCGCGTTCGGGGTGCTGGTCGTCGTGGTCCTGCTGGCCGGGCTCGCCGTGATGACTGATCTGTTGGGCGCCGCAATGCAGCCAAACGACGATCTCGACCGCAGCTTCCACTTCGAGGGCAATCGCGGAATGATCATCGTTGCGCGCGGGATCCTCGCGCTCGGCGTTGGCGTGCTCGTCGGGGCGGTGCTCGGTCGTCAGCTGCCGGCGCTGTTGCTTGGCCTGGTCGTGACCGGGCTGCTGTATGCGGCGGTCACACTTGCAGTCGGCCGATGGAACGAGACCGAGGCCATCGAGGCGTGGTATGACCAGGACCTGGGGGCGCCGCTGTTCGTCGGCTCCGGCGTCAGGCTTGTGAGTGGCGAGCGCCTTTCAATGGCGGAGTTCTACGGCGATGGCAGCGAGGCGT
>JBBJNX010000299.1:0-3551 GCA_037721115.1 Candidatus Limnocylindria bacterium | reverse complement strand
GGTGAACGTGTGGACGCACGATGGGGCCGGGTGGTCGGAAGTCGGCTCCGCGCCGCTGGCCCTGGTCACCGACGATGACGGTGCGATCACGGAATTCGATAATGCGGCGGTGGCATTGCTCCTGTGGCGCGACGCCGGCCGCGATCGAGTCCTGGCGCTGTCCGCTGCCCTCATCCCCAACGACCCCATCAGCGGCACCTGCTGTCTGACCGTGTCGGAAGTTCGAACGACGCCGGGCGGTGGTGTCGAATTGAGTTCGCTGCAACGGATCGGTGGCGGCGCCCAGTCGTATCAGGCGGTCGACGTTGATGGTGACGGCACCCAGGAGTTGGTGCTGCACGAGAGCCGGATCGGTCCCGGGCCAGGAGACGAGGAGGCGACGGTGACCGTGATGCGCTGGAGCGGTATGACGTTCGAGCCCATCTTCGAGATGACTGATCGGCGGCTCCTGTTCGGCTTCTTCTTCGCCGAAAGCGACGGTGTCACAGGTGACGACCTGTTGTTCGGCCCGTCCGCGGACGGGATGATCCATCGCCTCGCCTGGACCGATGGCGAACTCCGCCCGTCTGAGGCGCACATCGGCACTGGAGAGCGATGGGAAGGCTGGATCGCCGGTGTCGCTGATGGAGGAATCGTCATCTCGCTCGGCGAGGAGCTGCGCGTGCTGCGCTGGCGACGCGGCGAGGAGCCAGTCGTGGTCGGTCGCCTGCGAACCCTGACGTTCCCGGGCATCTCGGTGATTGGGGACGGTGCGGATGCGCTGATCGCCACGCAGGACGGTTTCGGGTTCGAGAGGGGCCGGCTTCCGACCCTCACCCTGCACGACCTCCGGCTCGAACGCCTCGGCGAGGTCGGGGTGAGCCCCGGTACCGAGGGGATCTGGCAGATGCTGAACGGCGTGAGCTCCGGCGGGTACGGAACTCTCCAGCGCAACATCTTCCCCTACTCAGGACCGATTCCCGGCGCGATGGTCAGCGGACGCGCGGCATTCGTGTCGAACGGCATGCTCGTCCAGCCCGGTGGCCCCGGCGGTTACGAGTCGCGGCCGATCGCATCGCTGATCGGTGTCCAGCCCATCGGCGTTGCCGGGCCGGATGACGCCTGGGTCGTGCTCGGCGATGGCTTCGGCGCCCCCATCGGCAGCGCGTACCTATCGTTCGGAGAGACCTACGGCGCCGGGCGCCTGACCGTCACGCCGCTCGAACACCTGCTGCTGCCGGACGACGAGGTCGAGTCCGCCAGCGTCAAACTCGTCGATGCGGTAGAGCTCGTCGGGGACGATAACGAGGCGAGGCTGATGGCCGACGGCGAAGGGTTCGAGGTCGTCGTCTCGGCGCCACGCGGCTCGGCGGTCATCGTGGCGAACGGCCCGAACGGCTCCGATCTCGAAGAACGCGAGATCGCGGACGGGCCGGTCACGATGGCGATCCAGCCCGGCACCGGCCGCAGGGACGACACGGACATCGACTTCGAGGCGTTCGTCCTCGTCCTCACGCCTGACGGGCGGAGCCTGACCAGGCAATGGACGGGCACCTTCGTGCGCGAGCTGCCCGAAATACGCGTGTCTGCGGCCACCGACACTATGGCGCTGAGTGCCACGCTCGAGGGTCGCGCCAGCCCTGGAAGCCAGGTGACTGCCGGCGGCCAGGCAATCGACGTCGGAGACGACGGCCGCTTCTCCGCGTCGATCGACGCACCGATCTGGCCGAGCCAGGTGCTGGTGACGGCGCGTGACCTGCTCGGCAACGAGGCGACCGAGCGGGTCGAGGTGCTCGGCGTCTTCGACTACCGCGGCCTGCCGTGGGCGGCCATCCTGATCCTGGCCACGCTCGTGGTCGGCGGCGTCCTCTACGTCCGGGCCCCGAAGCGACGCATGGTTGCCTCGACGGCCGACGGGGATGGGCGGCTCGAGGAAATCGAGCTCGGCATCATTGACCTCGTTGAGCCGCGCGGCCGATGAAGGGCAGCCTCCGATCGACGCCTCCAGGCGCTACGCTGCGCTCGACGGGTTCTATTACACGGACTGAGTCTGGTTGTCAGCCGGGGAGCTTCGCCGCGAGGATGTCGATCGGCGTGATCTCGGGCGGCTCGGCGAGCAGCGCTTCCGCATTCGCCATCAGCGCGGCCGCGATCGGTCCGTTCAGGTGGGCCTGTCTGCCGGAGTCATCCGGAAAGACATCGAAGATGCCGAACGTGCTCGGACCGAGCTGCGTGGCGAACCAGGCTGTCGTTTCAGGCTCGTCCTGAGCCAATGGCAGGGCGCCGGCGAGGAAATCGGCGACCTCCTGCTCCTTGCCTGGCTTTGCCTCGATGCGTGCCAGCAGTCCAACGGTGACCATGATGTGCTCCTCTCGTCTGTTGCTGCTTTCGGTGGGCGAGTCGGGTTGAGTACGAACCATCGGCCGCCTCGTGTCACTCGGGTGGCCGCAGCCGTCCGTCGGACGACGCGCGCGCGCGGTCGATGAACGGGTCCAGAGATGTCGGATCGGCGAGCGAGCCGCGCGAGGCCGCGACTTCTGGTGGCGTGCCAGTGATGATGCGTTTGACCGGTACCTCAAGCTTCTTGCCCGATAGCGTACGCGGGATTACCGCCACCTGCACGATCTCGTCGGGCACGTGGCGCGGCGACAGATTTGCCCGCAGGTCGTGCACGATTCGGGTGCGCAGGTCGTCGTGCAGGGCAGCGTCCGGTGCCATGGTAACGAACAGGAGCAGTCGATCATCGTCGTGATCGAGGTGGATCACCAGGGAGTCGACCACCTCGGGGATGGATTCGACGACCGAGTAGAATTCCGCCGTTCCGATTCGCACGCCGCCGCGATTAAGCGTGGCGTCCGAGCGACCGGTGATCACACACGAGCCTCGCTCCGTGAAGGTGATCCAATCACCGTGCCGCCAGACGCCGGGGAACTCCTCGAAGTAGGCGGCGCGGTAACGTTCGCCGGTCGGGTCGTCCCAGAACGAGACTGGCATCGAGGGCATCGGGGCCGTGATCACCAGCTCGCCCTGCTCGCCGATGAGCGACGTCCCGGCTGGCGAGAAGGCCTCGACCGCGCAGCCGAGGTGGCGGCATGACAGCTCTCCCTCCCAGACCGGCACGAGCGGGGAGGCGCCCACGAAGGCCGTGCAGACATCGGTCCCGCCCGAGACGCTCTGAAGGTGGGCGGTCGGCGAGATGGCGTCGTATACATACCGGAATCCCTCGGCCGGCAGGGGCGCTCCCGTCGAGCCGATCCCGCGGAGGCTCGAGAGGTCGGCCACGTCGCCCGGCCGCAGCCCCGCCTTGCGACAGGCCATCAGGTACGGCGCGCTGGTGCCGAAGTAGGTGACGCGCTCCTCGTCGGCGAGCCGCCACAGTGCGCCGAGGTCCGGGTGCGCCGGCGACCCGTCGTACAGGACGATCGTTGCGTCCACCGCCAGCCCTGACACCAGGTAGTTCCACATCATCCAGCCGGTCGTGCTGTACCAGAAGAACCGATCCGCCGCCCCGAGATCGTGGTGCAGCGCATGAATCTTGAGGTGCTCGAGCAGGATCCCCCCGTGGCCGTGGA
>JBBJNX010000298.1:0-3554 GCA_037721115.1 Candidatus Limnocylindria bacterium | reverse complement strand
CACCGAGTTCAACCGCCCCGGACACGACATCGTCGACCACTGGACGTATGCCATCTGCTCGGATGGCGATTTCCAGGAGGGGATCGCCGCCGAGGTCGCCAGCCTCGCGGGGCATCTCCGGCTCGGGAAGCTCGTGATGCTCTATGACGACAACCGGGCCCAGCTACACGGCCCGACGACGATGGCATTCTCCGAGGACGTCTTGGCTTCCGCGCCTATGGCTGGCATACCGATCGAGTGGAGGACGGGACCGATGTCGCCGCAATCGAGCAGGTGATCGGCCAGGCGCGACAAGATGAGCGACCATCGATCATCGCCGTTCGAACGGTCATCGGCTTCTACCACGGCGGACTCATGCCGTACGCGGCCACCTTCCTGACGTTCAGCGACTACATGCGCGGCGCCGTCCGGCTGGCCGCCCTTTCCCGTCTGCCGGTGACGTACGTGTGGACCCACGATTCGGTCGGCCTCTGCGAGACAGGTGCCGCCAAACGGGCCCTCCTCGACAATCGCGACCCGCCACCCCTCCTCGGCCGCAGCCGCGGAGACATCGAGGCCCGACCCGTCCCGATGACGATGAGGTCGAACCGCTCCATCAGCCGATCTTCTGCGTCAGCCGCCACGCGGTGTTGACCAGGCCGACGTGGCTGAAGGCCTGCGGGATGTTGCCGATGAGCTCGCCGGTCGCCGGATCAGCCATCTCCGCCAGCAACCCGACGTCGTTACGGAGGTCGACCAGCGCTCTGAACTGGCGCTCGGCGCCGTCACGGTCACCGAGCAGGTAGAGACACTGCGCGAGCCAGAACCCGCAGATGATGAAGCCATTCGGATCGTCGGCCCAACGATGGACATGCGGCCCCTCGGTCAGTTCGCGCCTTACAGCCTCGATCGTGGCTCGCATCCGCGGCTCCCCCGCGTCGATGAAGCCGACCATCGGCAGGAAGAGCACCGACGCGTCGAGCTGGTCCGAGCCGTATGCGCCGGTGAATGCGTTCGCCTCGGGGTGCCAGGCGTTGCGCAGGATGTCATCGCGCAGCTCCTCGCGGGCGCGACGCCAGGTGTCGAGGTCGGGGCCGTCGCCGAGCCGGTCTGCGAGATCGATGGCGCGGTCGAGCGCCACCCAGCGCATCACCTTGGACGAGGTGTAGTGCCGCTCGCGATCGCGGGCCTCCCACATGCCGGCATCGGGCTCACGCCAGTCGCGGGCGGCGCGATCGGCGAAACCACGGATCAGCGACCGAATCTCCGAGCTGAGGTCTCCCAGTTCGTTGCGCATGAGGTGAGCGGCGTCGATCACCTCTCCCAGCACGTCGAATTGCCGTTGCCGCCAGGCCTCGTTCCCGACACGCACCGGCCGGCTGTCGAGGAAGCCCGCGAGGTGCTCGAGCTCGTGCTCGCTGAGATCGCGCTCGCCGTTGATGCCGACCATGATCTGCACCGGCGCCTCCCGCTCGTCGCCGAGCGCGCGCCAGATGAGCTCCAGGTGACGGCCGACCTCCGAAGGACACGCGGCCACCCACAGGGCACGCATCGTCAGCGACAGATCGCGCAGCCAGACGAAGCGGTAATCCCAGTTCGCGGAGCCGCCGATGATCTCCGGCAACGAGGTCGTGGCGGCCGCGATGACGCCGCCGCTGGGCTGATACGTCAGGCCCTGGAGGACGAGGGCGCTCTGGCGCACCAGGTCACGATCCGGCCCGTGGTAGGAGTCGTGGTCGATGGCCCACGAGGTCCAACCGGCAATCGTCTCATCGAGCAGCCGTTGGGCCGATGGCAGATCCTCGCGGTCGCGCCCGAAGGCCGCTCGGTGCTGCAGGACGAACCCGTGGCGCGTCGCGCCGCCTACCGAGAACTCGGCCTGCGCTTGCCCCTCGCCGACATCGATCCGCACGCCGCTCCGGAGGTGAACCTCATCCGCTCCTGCCAGCGCGATGACGCCTCCGTCAGAGCTCCGGAAATGCGGCACCGTCAGGCCATACTCGAAGCGTGGGATAAGCTCCAGGCGCATCGGCACGTGGCCTTCCACGCCCTCGATCATCCGAACCAGGGCGTGCGGTGACTCCATGCCGATGTCGTGGCTGCGCGCGCCCGGCTCCAGCGCCAACGCATCGATCAGGCGGACGCGACCGCCATCGGTCTCGAAGGTGGTCTCGAGGACGAGCGTGTTCGGCAGGTAGCGCCGCGTGGCGGTGAACGGCACAGCCGGCCGGATGGAGAAGTGGCCTGCGCGCGGGTCGAGCAGCCGCGAGAAGACCGATGGCGAGTCGAAGCGTGGCACGCTCCACCAGTCGATCGATCCGCGGCGATCGACCATCGCGGCCGACTGCGAATCGGACAGGAGGGCATAGTCCGCGACGGACGGCCTCATGAGGGGAGGACGGCGTCGGCCGCTGTCGCTCCCGGAAGTGGGTGCATCCGACGAGGATACCGAGGGCGTTGGGCCAGGACTGTCAGCGGAGTCACGATGCCCGCCGGCCGGCTCAACGCGCCGTCAGCTCCCGAAGCGCATCGGTCTCCAGCCACAGGCCGCGACCGTTCACTTCGATGAATCCCGCACGCTGGAGGTCCGCGAGGGCGGCCGTGACCGATTCGCGCCTGGTGCCCACCAACTCACCGATGTCGCGGTGCGTCAAGCCCAGCTCGAACCCGATCCTCCCCTGCGCGTCGCCCGTTTCACCGCGACTCCGTCGATCCTGCGCCAGCAGGACAAGCAACGCGTGGGCAACGCGGCTTCGAACGTCGCGAAAGACCAGATCGGCGATCATCTCGCGGGCTTCGTTGAGCTTCTCTCCCATCGCCTCGGCGAAGCGGAGCGCCAGGCTCGCATCGGCCTGGAGCATGGCCAGAAAGGCAGGCGCCGGGATCATGCAGGCATCAACCTCGGTGAGCGCCTCCGCCTGGAGCTCCTGGGGCGCAGCGTCGACGACCCCGATCAAGCCCAGGGCGTCACCCGGCCCCAGGATGCCGACCGCCTGCTGCTTGCCGTCACGGGAGATGCGGGACAGCTTGACGCGCCCGGAGTTGATGAACCAGACGCTCGCCATCGCCTCGCCGGCCTCCTGGAGATACTCGCCACGGCGATACCTTCCGACCGACGCGTGACGCGCGAGCAGCTCGGTCGTGCGCGTCTCGAGGTCGTGCAGCAGCCGGCTTCCGCGGATGAGCCAGCAGCCAGGCGCGCCAGGCCCCGTGATGACGTCCATGCACGGACCATACGCCGGGCTCGCTGCAAGCCAGGTCACAGGTGGGATGGCGGCCAGCGGTCGATCCCGGAGATGTGCGCCAGCGCACCGACGAGGCACCGGGGCACTCCGATCCTCCAGCTGCGGCCCGCCGGTGTCGACATCCACGGCACCGGGGACCGACCAAGACATGGAGGTCTCATCATGAGTACCAACCTCACCACCCTCTCTCGCACCCGGAGCATCCCGCGGCAGGGCGGCGCCGGCCTCGCACGACTCGGGGTCGCGGTCGCCGTCGGCGGCGTCATGCTCGCCATGGTCAGCCTGGTCAACGGCCTGATCGCCGGGTCCGAGGTAGCAGCGGGCAACGAC
>JBBJNX010000297.1:0-3563 GCA_037721115.1 Candidatus Limnocylindria bacterium | reverse complement strand
GGGTGGCGGTGGTCGCCTTGGTGGCGGCGTGGATGCGCGCCGAGGAGGCGGAGGGCAAGCGCGCCGACGCGCGGCTGGACCGCGCGCAGACCCAGCGGGCCCGTCTCGCGGCACGCGAGGCGGCGGCACACGACGGGCCTTGAGCTTGTAGCGGCCCCGTTGGTGAGATGGCGCATCGGATGAGACGGTCGCACTGGCCACGTGCCCGACCACGCCGTGTTGGCGGAGGAGTCGCCCATGACCGAGTCGGTCACGAATGCGATCGAGGTGACCGCTACTGGGTGCTTCCACGCGAAGACCGGCGGGACGTAGGTGCTGCCCTCTAGCTGGAACATCCGGGCCCGGGCCTCATCGGCGTTCGCGGCCAGCCTGCTCGGCGGGTACTTCGGGTTGTCGAGTCCGTCCGGTGACGTGACCGCGATCTGCTTGAGCTCATCAAAGCGCTCCGGCGGGCCCATGAGCTGGATCCGGCCCGATCTGGCGCCGGCCGGGAAGATGTTCACTCCGTCGGAAACTTCCGTGTACAGGTCGTGAGCATCGTGGGTGATCGCATCTGTTGTGTGGATGATCCCGACTGTGGTGTAGGTGACTGCTCGGCCCGCTCGCGACGACCCCAGAGTCGTCCGCGGTAGCGGGCCGAGTCGGATGCAGCCTATCGCTGCCAGATGACGAGGCACCTGTACCTGCGTGAACACCGCCTGAATGCCCGGCTTGAGGGACTGCTGCTGCCCGACTGAAGCCGATCAACGGTGTGCATGGGCCGGCCGGTGCACAAGCACCTCGGCCAGCATCTGAGCCTCGTTGTGTTCTCGGTCACGAGCGGCGAACAGGAGCGTGACCTTCTGCCGGTGTTGCTCGATGTCCAAGATCAGATCAAGTAGGGCCGAGATGTGCCACGGCATGACTCACCCCGTGGCCACAGTTCGATCGACGAGCGGTAGCCGTGCTCATTCCACGACACGCTCGAGCTGGCTCATCGCTCGTGACGCCTCGGGAGGTTCGTGCCTGTGTTCCAGTCTCATCGATCTGACTACTTCAATAGCCGGTGAATTCTTCGGTTCGGGTGTCATCCTCGTCGACGCCCGACTCGACGAGCATCGCTCGCAGCCCGTGGACCATGCCCGACGGACCCGTGAGGTAGTAGATGGCGCCGGCGACGCCGTCGAGATGGCGATCGATCATCGACCCATCGATACGGCCACGCTCCCCTTCCCACGCGCGCTCCGACTTGGACATGTCCGACATCGCCGGCACGAACGTGAGGTTTGGGTCCTGCTTCGCGAGCTCGCCGATCTCGTCGAGAAGGCCGCAACCCGAGGTCGGCGGTTGGCATAGAAGACCACGACCCGATACGGCAGGCCGCCGCCCCTGATCGCCTGGATGAGGATGCTGCGAAAGGGAGTGATGCCGATCCCACCGGTGAGAACGACCGCCGGCCGTTGGGCATGGTGCAGCCGCAGGTCGCCGAATGGCCCTTCGATCTTGACCGTCGTCCCAAGCTGCATGGTCTGAAGGACTCGCTTGAAGGCGGTATCTCGCAGGCGCGTCGTGACCATGATCACGCCTTCACTGGGCGCGCTCGAGATGGAGAAGCCACGAGTATCGCCCTCGGCGTCGGTCTCGGGCGGGTCGACAGCGTGATGTCGACGAACTGACCGGCTCGAAATGACCAGTCAGACTGGCTTCGCGAACCGGAACGCCATCGTCCGCTCGGCCACCAACTCGCGCCCAGCAGGGCCGCCTCGAAGATCGGCCAGGCCGCCTGAGCGGTACGCACGGCGATGGCCGTACCTTGTGCAATGGCCATATCACACCTCCGTATCGTGGCTGTGCCTGATCGAGGCACTGGTCCACCGTACGGCTGCCTCGTAAACATGTCGGATGACACGCATGAATGGCGGATGAACGACGCCGACCCGGCCCTCGGAATCTACGATCCAGCCGATCTGCGCTACTCGATGCGGCCGACGGCGAGGAGCATCTGGCTCGTCTCGGGTGCGTACACGTCGTGCGTCACTCCGGGATCCAGGACGAGCAGCGATCCCTCGCGCAGGCGATGCGTCTGGCTCGGCGTCGACACCTCCAGGAAACCGGACAGCGCCATGATCGTCACGTGCGCATCAGCACGATGGTCCGCGAGCCGCCCGCCCGGCTCGAAGTCGAAGATGATGAGCGTCAGCGGGCTCTTGTGGAAGATCGTCATCTGCCGATGCCCGTCGCGCACGGGAGTGCCCTCGTCGCGCAGCCCGGTCGCAAGCTCCCGCAGGTCGAAGACGTGCTCGGCCCCAGCGAACCGTTCGCGTGGCGGGCGTCGACCCTGGTCGGAGCCGGCTGTCATCGTTCGCTCATTTCTGGGCCGCCGGTCTCAGCAGGAGTGGCAGGGCGCTCAGCCCGTTGCTCGGATACACGTTGCGGACCGGCGGGGCAGATGGTGTGAGCTCGAACTGGGCGGCACTTCGGAGCAATTCCCCCACGCCGACGCGCAGGTTCAGCAGCGCGAGCGGTTCGCCCAGGCAACGGTGGATGCCCGCCCCGAACAGGAGGTTTCCACCTCGATCGCGATCAAGGACCACGCGATCGGGTTCAGTGAACACGGCCGGATCACGGTTGGCGGCGATCCACATCAAAGAGGTCCGCTCGCCAGCGCGGATCGTCTGGTCACCGATCTCGACATCTTGCGTGGTCGTCCGGTTGTTGGCGACGAGCGGGCCATCGCCTCGCAGGATCTCCCAGATGGCGGCATCGAGCGTCTCCGGCTGAGCCCGGAGGCTGGCCTGAAGCTCGAGATGCTCCGCCAGGTAGCGTACGACGATCCCGATCGCTGCGGCCACCGTCCCATGGCCGGCCGTCCAGGTCCGCAGGAGACCGACGATCTGTTCGTCGCTGAGTGCCTTGTCGTGGACACTGGTGCGGACGAGATCGGCCATCAGATCGCCAACCGATCCGTCGGCGTGTCGAGCCCGAAGAATCTCGGTCACGTAGGCGGCGAACTCCTGGGCCAGCCGGGCACCGGCCTCCCGGTCATGCCGGAAGGCGGCGTCCTGGTTGCCGTGCGTCCAGCCGCTGATCCGGTTCCAGTCCTCGACGGGCCAGCCCATGAAGGCGCAGAGCGCCTGGTGGGCGAACGGGTCGACGAAGTCTCCGATCGCTTCCACCTCAGCACCTTCGACCATTGGACCCAGGAGATCGCGAGCGATCTCGCGACTGCGCGGTTCGAAGGATGCCAGGCGATCGGGCCGGAAGTACGGCTCGAGCGGGTCGCGATAGGCCGTGTGTTCCGGTGGATCCATGCCGTTCGGGATGGCCAGCCGCCTCGTGGCACTGCTGAAGACGACCGGATCCCCCGCCGCCGCGGTCACGTCACCGTGGCTGAAGAGAGACCAGCCCAGGGCCTCGCTGTGGGCCACCGGGCAGCGCCCTCGCATCTCATCATAGGCACCGCGCTGATCCTGCAGAACCGCCGGATCTTGCGGATCCCAGGTTGTCATATCGCGCCCTCCGATCATTCCTACGGAAGTACCGCTCCGCTCGGCAGGGTCCCGCATCACGTCCCGATGGCCCCG
>JBBJNX010000013.1:0-13217 GCA_037721115.1 Candidatus Limnocylindria bacterium | reverse complement strand
TGATCAGGCCCGGTCGCAGGCGCTTAAGCTCGGTCGCCGTGACCGACGGAATCGTCGTCGATGTCACGAGCAGGACAGGGCCATCGTGGCGCGCCGCGGCCGCGCCGGCCGCCAGTGCATCGGGGAAGTTGGAGCCAGTGGCCACGTAGGCGACAGCCGTATCCGGCGCGAAGCTCGCTGCGCTCACCGCCGCTGCTGTCCCGTAGCGGTCGCCTCCCGCCAGGCGCTCGATGATCGGTCCGTCCGTCGCGCCACCGGGCGTGCGATTCGGATCGCCGGCGAAGGCATACCAGTAGTCGGGCTGGCTGAAATGGAAGCCGCTGATGATCGTTCGTTGCACCCAGACGCGCGAGCCCACGATATCGGCATGGGCGGAATCGGTCAGGGTCGTTGCGCTGTATCCGCGACCGGCCTTAAAAATGTCTCGGAAGCTGGAGCTGCGCTGCTTGAGAACGCGTGAGACGATCTCGTCCGCATCGCCGTAGGCGGTGGCGAGGAATGTGCCACCCAGACGCAGGATCGGCGTTGAATAGTGCCGGACCCGCTGCTGCGCCTCCGACAGAGTGGTGACCGGCGTTTGCAGGGTATAGCGCTCACCGAAGCCGGGCGCATAGTGAGCCTGCGCGTAGACCATGGTGAATCCGGGTGCCGGCGTGATGCCGTCGTTTGCCGTGCCTCCGCAGTAGGTGCGGCGCGCTGCATCGTCGCTGCTGGTCAGGGTGCCCAGGAGAGCGCGCTCGCCGCAATAGACGAGCGAGCCGGCGGACCAGCTGTCAGCGTCGCCATTCGTGGTCTTTGTGTTCAGTCCCCAGCCGTTGGATCGATCCGTCAGCTCGTTCGAGCCGTATGGATTCGGATAGCCGTTGCCGTGGCCGAAGTACACGATCACGTTGGCGCCATTGACGGCGTTCTTGACGTTCGTCCACGTGGCGGAGGGCGAGTACGCCTTGGTGACGGTGGCTCCGGCTGCGGTCGCAGCGGTCGCGACCTCGTTCGCGTAGCTGCGGTAGGTGCTGGTGAGCGTCCCGACCGGGCCGACGATGATCGCCACCTTCAGGGTGGCCGCTGCGGTCGGCGCGGGCGCG
The DNA here is from genome assembly GCA_037721115.1 of Candidatus Limnocylindria bacterium. GTDB lineage: Bacteria > Chloroflexota > Limnocylindria > QHBO01 > QHBO01 > JACDBZ01. The sequence goes on along the minus strand of JBBJNX010000013.1, from coordinate 12,132 downwards.
GCGACCAGGACGGCCATGGACAGGGTGATGGCGGCAATGACGACAGCGCCGATTCGATCTCGCAACAGGGGCTCCTCGGAATGGGATGAATGTGGCGTCGCAGTGCCACGGAGCCGATCCTATCCAGGGACGGTGGAGACGCCTATGGCCCCTTGGTCCGCTGCCGGCGCAGCGATGGGTCATGGGTGTGGCCGCATAACCACCCCATCCGCGGACGTGCTTCAGCGCTCCCCGCGGCTTTCGATCAGGCGCTTCACGATCCCGAGGTACCGCCCCTTCTGCACCTCCCAGTCGTAGGCAGTCGCCTGGCGTCGAGCCTCGAGGCCCATCGCGACGGTGCGCTCCGGATCGTCCACCAGACCCTCGACGCCGCGGGCAAGCGCGTCGGGGTCCCCGCCGGGCACGAAACAGAGTGCCGCATCGGTAAAATGGTGGCGAAAGGTGGCGAGATCACTTGCCAGCGTCGGTACGCACATCGCGGCGTACTCCAGCAGCTTGGTGCTCAGCGAGTACTCGAGATACGGTTCGGGGAGCGACGGCACCAGGCCGATATCCGCCGCGGCGAGCAGCCGGGGAAGTTCATCGATCGGCTCACGTCCGTGGAGATGGACCCGGTCGCCGGTCGCGGTACGCGTAATCGCGGACTCGATCTGTGGTCGCCACGGGCCATCGCCATACACATCGAGCCGCCAGCGCAGGTCGGGACGCAGCCGCGACAGACCATCCACCGCAACCTCCAGCCCGTAGATGCGCTGAAGGTTGGAGTGATGAATGAGCCGCAGCTCGCCGTCCGCCATGAAGGCATGTCGCTGGTGGTGCGCAGGGTTGAAGAGGCGTCCGTCCGCGCTGTTCATGACGACGGCGATCTTGTCGGGCGCAACACCGCGGGCGATCGAGAGCTGCCGCAGCGGCTCGTGGACGGTGATGATCCGATCCGCCACTGCGGCGGACCCCTTCGCTGCCGCAGTGACCATCGGGCGCAACGGGCGAAGAAGCGGACCGGAGAAGCGGTCGCGGAAAAACTCCGGCATGTCCTCGTGAAGGTCGAGCAGGAGCGGCACCCGCCTGAGCTTCTGCGGGATTGCCGCGAAGCTCAGGAAGTCCGGCACGGTCGCCACCTGCACCAGGTCGTACCGGCGACGGCGATGCTCTCGAGCCAATCTCCACGCCACCATGGCGGTAAAGGCGACGTATTCGGCAATGTGCCCGGCAAATCCGATGAAACGGCGATTGACTGGAAGTCGCACGATCCTCAGCGGACCGTCCCACTCCTCGGCGGCCTCGTCGGCCTGGCGCAGGCAGATGATGTCGACCTCGTACCCGGCGTCGAGCAGCGCGTCGCTCTGGCGGCGCACGCGAGAGTCACCGGGAAAGATGGCATGCACGACCATGGCGATGCGGCGTGACGTGCTCATCGCGCCTTGACCTCGTTCCAGAACACGTCCTTCTCCGCCAGCGAGAGTCTCGCGAGGTCGGCACCGCGCTCTGCGGCGAGGGCCTCGACCGCACGATATCGAGCGACCCAGCGATGGTTGGCGGTCCGCAGCGCCTCTTCGGGATCGAGCTTCATCCAGCGGCCCAGATTCACGAGCGCGAAAAGCACGTCCCCCATCTCGTGCAGCCGCGCCTCATCGCTCTTCGCTTCGCGAAGCTCGTCCAGCTCTTCTACGACCTTCTCCCACACCCCGTCGATGCCATCCCAATCCCAGCCGAGCGTCGATGCTCGCTCCTGGATCTCGCGACTCCCCGGCAGCGCGGGCAGGGCACGCGCCACGCCAGCGAAGGCGCCCTCGTCGGCCTTGCCGCGCTCCGCACGCTCATCTGCCTTGATGGTCTCCCAGTTCCTGACGACCTGGTCGACGCCATCGACCGAGGCCGACCCGAAGACATGCGGGTGGCGTCGGATGATCTTGGAGCCAATGGACCGATACACATCGGTCAGGTCGAAGGCTCCCGCCTCCGCGGAGACCTGCGCGTGCAGGATGACCTGGAGTAACAGATCACCGAGCTCCTCGGCCAAATCCGCCGATGTTCCCCGCTCGATGGCGTCGATCGCCTCATATGCCTCCTCGAGCAGGTAGGGGCGCAGGCTGAGGTGCGTCTGCTTCTGGTCCCACGGACACCCGTCCGGCGCTCGCAGCCGGGCGCTGATGGCCGCCATGCCGTGTGGGCTGGCCAGGTTCTGCACCGGATCGAGCGCCGGGACGAGCCACGCTGCGGCGACCAGTGCGGCATCGTCGAGGTCCGCCATCCGGCGCGATGTCCGATGCGGCAGCTCGAACACCTCGTGATCCCGTGGATACAGTGAGGAGAGCACGGACCACGGCCCGCTGCGGGCATGGCGCCCGGGCAACACGTCCGTCGGCCGATGAGCCGGGTCGGAGAGCAGGATCAGCGGTAGCGATGGGTCGAAGGCGATCGCGGCGAGTCGACCCACCGCGACCAGCTGCACTCCGGCCGCGGGATCGATCCCGGCAACGCTGAGCAGCTCGTCCATGCCGCGCGACGCGCCGGCGGTCATCGGCTCAGGCGGCAGTCGAGGATGCGAACTGCGGATCGACCCACGTCTCGACAGGAGCGCGCACCTCCTGCTCCAGCCAACGTTCGAAGCCACTCGAGCGGATCCCCTGGAGTTGATCCTCGTCGATCTCGCGGCTCTCATTCAGCTCGAGCAACTGGTAGACGGTGATCCCCTCAGCGCCGGCGTCGTAAGGCTCGCTGATCTCGTTGACCTCGGTGAGGCCGAAGACAACCTCTTCGAGCGGCTCGTTGAGCTGGTAGGGCGCGACCCATCCGAGCTCACCGCCCTCCTCGGCCGTCGCATAGTCCTCACTGACACGCGTGGCCACCTCGGCAAAGGTGTCAGGATCTGCCCGCAGCTCCTCGACGAGCTCCGCGGCCTGCGCCTGCGGACTGGCCCGCTCACCCGTCTTCTGAATGACGTGGTATCCGAAATCGCTGCGGACAGGCTCGCTCAGCTCGCCGACCTCGAGGGCTTCGAGCGCCTCGGTAAATTCGGGGACGAACGGGGACGCGGTGGGGTCATACCAGCCCAGGTCGCCGCCGCGCGCGCCCGCGCCCGGGTCATCGCTGCGCTCCTCTGCGATCGCGAACCAATCCGCATCATCGGCGCTGAGCTCCTGGTGCACATCCTCCGCCTCGTCCAGCGCGGCTTCCCACTGTTCATCGGTCGCTTCCGCATCCTGCTCCGCATCCTCGGGGAGCGGATTGATCAGGACGTGGCGCGCCCGCTCGTGGGGCACCGCAGCGGCGGCGGCGGGCGTGGTGATCAAGATCTGCGACACCCGGCGCTGCGCGGTCTCCGAACCGATCACCTCCTCCGCGAAATAATCGCGGAAGGCGTCCACCAGCAGCGAGCCACGGACATAGGCGCGGTAGCTCTGGTCATCGACGCCCTGCCGTTCCAGCAGCTCACCCAGCGGGCTCTCGGTCGTGGCGTCCCTGCGGCCGAGCACCTCGAGCACGGCATAGCCGCCATCGGTCTCGACGGGACCGACGCGGTCGCCCTCCTCTGCATCGGCGAGCGGCTCGAAATAGTCCCCGTATGCGGTGTCGTCCATGCCGAACCAGCCGATCAGGCCACCGCTCGCGGCCGTGAAGTCGTCGCTGACGTCCGCGGCCACCTCCGCGAAGTCCTCCCCGTCCTCGAGCCGCTCGAGCGCCTCCTGTGCCTCGTCCCGTGCCGCCTCCCGCTGGGCATCGGTCGGCTCATCATCGGCCGCGGCATCCTCGGGAAGGGCATCCACCAGGATCAGCTGCGAGCGCACGAGCTCCTCGACCCTGAAACGCTCGGCCAGGCCGGCCTCGAGCTGATCGTCGCTCACGTCGAGTCCGAACTCGTCGGCCTGCGCGCTGAGGACCGCGCTCTCGACCAGCGATTCGGCGGCGCTGGTGTCGAGGCTGGAGAGCTGAAGACTGATCTCGTCGATCTGCTGCCGGATGATCTGATCGCGAGGACCGCCGAGCTGGGCCTCGAGATCGGAGACGGTCGCCGACGCCTCGGCCACCAGGATCCGCTCCCGAGCCTGGAGGTCCGAGCGGTCGTAGGTCGTGCCGGCGATCGAGGCAACCGGGCGGAAATGGGCTTCCCAATACCCATTCCACGCGGCGGCGCCAAAGATGCCGAGCGCCACCGCGATCGCCACGGCGAAGCCGACGATGGTGAGCTGCTGGGTACGCAGCTCATCCTGCCACCGCGGTCGGTGCCTGCGGTCGAGAACGGGTCGAGATCGAAAGCTCATCTGATCATGGTCATGCGGCGGCCCGGCTGCGGCCTTCGCGGCCGCTGGGCGGGGCGCGGCGCAATGCTAGCCGATGCGGTGGCCATGCGCATCCCGGGCGGCCGGTGCACATCAGCAACACTCGCGTCACGTCAACGACGGAACACCGCGTCACGAATGGCGGCGATGCGCAACCGAATCACGAGCAGCAGGGCTTCTCGCACGATCCCGCCGGTCATCTTCGAAGCCCCGGCCACACGCTCACGGAACACGATCGGGACCTGCACAATGCGTGCGCCACGCCGGTGCGCCCACCATGTGGTCTCCACCTGGAAGCCATAGCCCGATCCAGAGGTCTCGCGCAGGCGAATTGCTTCGAGGAGCTCCCGTCGCCAGGCCTTGAAGCCACCGGTGAGGTCACGGTACGGCAACATGAGCACGGTCCGAGCGAACAGGGTCCCTCCGCGGCTGATGACCTTGCGATGCCAGGGCCAGCCGACCGTTGACCCCCCGCGCATGTATCGCGTGCCCAGCACGAGGTCGGCGTCGCGCATGAGCGGCGCCAGGAGCCGTGGCATGGCTGCGGGATCGTGGCTGAAATCGGCATCCATCTGGACGATGGCGCGTGCATCCGGGCGCTCCAGCACCCAGCGGAAGGCATCGCGGTAGGCGACGCCCAGGCCCTCCTTGCCCGGCCTGTGCAGGACCGATACGCGCGTCTCGCGCGCGGCGATCGTGTCGGCCAGCTCACCGGTCCCATCGGGCGAGGCATCATCGACGACGAGGAGCGATCCCTCCGGAAGAGCCGCGAGGATGGCGGCCGCGATCGGCTCGATATTCTCGCGCTCGTTATAGGTCGGCAGCACGACCCATACGCCACGCCCGGCAGCAAGGCCGACCGCGGGCGCCTCAGGTCCCGTCTCAGCGGCCGATGCCGACATACGCCACCCCCGCGCGGTCGTACGGCTCGCGCTCGATCGCGTTGCGGCCGTCCACGAAGAGCTCGAGGCCCGCGATCGCGCCCGGCGCCATCTCGCGGTAGGCCTCATGCGCGGCCTGAAGAACGGCGACGCGCATCGGCTCGCGCGCACCAAGCTCATAGGGCTCAAAGCCGATGCTGCGCAGATGATCGGCGTCGTAATACGGATCATGTCCGTGGACCCGGGCTCCAGCCGCCAGCAGCTCGTCTCGGAGTCGGAACGCGGAGCTGAACGCATCCTCCCTGACATCGCCGCGGTAGGCGACGCCGAGCACCAGCACGTTCTGGCCGTCCAGCGATCCAAGACGGTCCTCGATCATGTCGACGGTGAAGGCCCCCATGCCCTCGTTGATCTCGCGCGCGAGCGGCGGGATGCGCAGCTCCGGATCATCGTTGAACAGGAAGTGTGGGTACACCGGAATGCAGTGGCCGCCGACGCCGAGGCCGGGTTGGTGGATGTGACTGTACGGCTGCGAGTTGGCCGCGTCGATCACTTCGGTCACGTCGATGCCGTTGCGTGCCGCGAACTGCGCGAGCTCGTTCGCGTACGCGATATTCACGTCGCGGTACGTCGTTTCAGCGAGCTTCGTCATCTCGGCCGCCTCCGCGCTGGCGACCGGCCGCACCTGTGCTTCGGGGTCGAGGACCGCCTCGTAGAACGCAACGGCGCGGCGCGTGCTCTCCGGGCTGGTGCCGCCCACGATCTTCGGATAGCGTCGAAGATCGAGGAAGACGCGGCCGACCAGCACGCGCTCGGGACTGAAGGCCAGGAACAGGCTCTGGTCGAGCGTCAGGCCGCTGCCCTCCACCAGCATTGGACCAAAGCGGGTGCGCGTCGTGCCGACCGGCAGCGTGGTCTCATAGATCACCAGCGCCCCGGGACCGACGTTGACAGCGATGTCCCGCGTTGCGGCGTCGATCGGCCCGAAGTCGATCTGGCGATCGGCGTCCACGACGACCGGCACGATGACGACGATGACCTCAGAACCGGCGAATCCCGAAGGCTCCTGCCACGTGGTCGCGCGCAGCCGGCCCGTGGCGACCAGCTCCGGCACGCGGTCGATCAGGGTCTGCTCATCACGGTGCGGTGGCTCGCCCCGGTTCAGGGTCTCGACCAGCCGCGGATCCACGTCCACGCCCAGAACCTCGTGGCCCCGCGACGCGTACTGGACCGCCAACGGCAACCCGATGTGACCCAGGCCCACGACGGCGATCTTCATGCGATCGCGTCCGCCAGCTCAGCGCCCGCGATCACCCGCCCGGCCACGGCTGACTCGACCATCTTGCGTGCCAGGAGCAGCGCGACCACCGCGTCGTGGGGATCCACCGGCGGCGGACCGCCGTCGCGCACGGCCCGCGCAAACTCGTCCAGCTCGACAATCAGCGGCTCGGCGCGGCGGATCGAGCGACGCGTCATCTCGCCCTCGGCGACCGACGTGATCGGCGCGCCGAATTCTTCCGCGCCGTGGTTCTTCCACAATTGATCCGCGTCCGGATTCGCATAGAACACGAGATTTTGCGCGATGTAGTCCGCCACGTAGAAACCGCGCTCTCCGGTCACGGTCAGGGTCCGTCGCTTGGTGGCGGTGAGCCAGTTGATGTTCAGAATGCCGACCACCCCGTTCTCGAACTTGATGACGCCGTTGAACAGATCCTCGTGCTCCGTATGAATACGGCGCTCCGCTTCCGCGTAGATGCGGATCGGCTCGGATCCGACCAGGTAACGCATCACGTCGAGATCATGCGGCGCCAGGTCGACGACCACGCCGACATCTCGGATGCGGGCCGGAAACGGTCCAAGGCGGGTGGCGCTGATCTGGAAGATGCGGCCCAGTTCGCCGGCATGGAGGCGCCGGCGAAGCTCACGAACGACGGGATTGAAGCGCTCGATGTGGCCGACGGTGAGCATCCGCCCGGCGTCCGCCGCGGCGTCGATCATCGTCCTGGCCTCCTCGCGCGTGGCCGCGATCGGCTTTTCCACCAGTACGTTGGCGCCGGCGCTCAGGGCGGCCAGCGTCACCCGAAGGTGCAGGCTGGTGGGCGCCACGATGCTGACCAGGTCGAGTCCCTCCTCGGCGAACATCCGCGCGGGATCCGCGTACCCCCGCGCTCGCCGGCCCATCGTCGCGCGCTCGAGGGCGGCCGGATCCGGGTCGGCAACGGCCACGAGCTCGACGCCGGCGATCGATTCGTCCCAGACGCGCACGTGGTTGCGGCCCATCATCCCGAGTCCGACGACGCCGGCGCGTAAGGGCCGTTGCTCCTCGCTCATGAAGCGGCCGCCTCCATCTCCTGCGAGCCGAGCTCCGCGGCGATGGCGTTCACGGCCTCGATGACGGCATTCGTGATCACCTCATCACCAGGGCCGATCCCATGGCCGAGTAGGGCCAGCTGCAGCGCGGCCGTCCCGGAGCTGGTGGCTACGGCGTGATCGGCTCCGACGAAAGCCGCGAACTGCTCCTCCAGCTCGCGCACCCGGGGACGTTGCGCCAGCGACCCGGATGCCATCGCCTCCCAGACGCGTTGCTTCTCCTCCTCGCCCATCTGCGGGCGAGCGATTGGAATCACGAGACCGTCGCCTCCTGCGGTGTGCGCTCCTCGCGAGTGCGAGCATGGTGTTTCTCCAGCGCCGCAACGATACGGGCGGCCGTGCGGCCATCACCGTAGAAAACGGGTCGCTCCCTGTCGCGGCCCATGAAGGCTTCGTCGGCGAGTGCCGCGCGCAGAGCCCAGGGGTCATCGTTCACCACTCGGTTCCAGCCGGCCTCGACGGTCTCGACCCACTCGGTCTCGGATCGCAATGTGATGCAGGGAACGCCGGACAGATAGGCCTCCTTCTGGACGCCACCCGAGTCGGTCGCGATGGCGTACGCGCGCGCCTCGAGCGCCACCATCTCGAGATATCCGACCGGGTCGATCGGAACCACGTTCGACGGCAGCGCGCCGCCGCCGCCGGCGAGCACAGCGCGGGTGCGTGGGTGGACCGGGAAGACGACGGGAAGGTCGATGGCCATGCCTCTCAGGATGGCGCGGAAGCGGGCCTGGTCGTCCACGTTCTCGGCACGGTGCATCGTCAGGAGCACGAAGCGGTCGAGTCCGCGCGCTTCTTTCGGTAGATGATCCTCGGATCGCTCTGCCGCCCACGCGTGGGCATCGACCATGACGTCGCCCACGGCCTCCGCCCGATCCCCGAGCCCCTCACGAGCAAGGTGCGCCATGGCCGTCTCGGTCGGCGCGAGCAGCAGGTCGGCGAGGTGGTCGGCGACGATGCGATTGCGCTCTTCGGGCATGCGCGTGTTGAACGATCGCAGCCCAGCCTCGACGTGCGCCAGCCAGGGGCGTCGGCCATCGGGGTAGATCAGCTTGCTGGCCACGACCGCGGCGGCCAGCGTCGAGTTCGTATCCCCGTAGACGAGCACCCCGTCCGGCGCGTGGCCGACCATCACCGGCTCGAGCCGACGGATCATCTCGCCGGTCATTGCGCCGTGCGTCCCGCTGCCGACCTCGAGGTTCACGTTCGGGGCGGGGATCTCGAGATCGCGGAAGAACGAGCCGCTCATGGCTTCGTCGTAGTGCTGACCGGTGTGGACCAGGATCTCCTCGTGATCGATGCGAAGCGCGCGACTGACCGGGGCCGCCTTGACAAACTGAGGGCGCGCACCAACGACCGTCAGGACCCTCACCCGGCATCCTCCGCGGGGAGGATCACACCGCAGGCTGGACACGTGCCCGCGAACGGGTGGCCATCGGGTCCGTCGGGGACGGTCTGACCGCCTGTGCAGGCGTTGCCGAGCCGTCGTGCGGGGTTGCCGATGACAAGCTCGTGATCAGCGACGTCGCGAGTGACCACACTTCCCGAGCCGACCATCGCCCAGGCACCGATCGTGATCCCCGGCAGAATCGTGCTGTTCGCGCCGAGCGCGGCGCCGTGTCGCACGAGGATGGGCGAGACCTTCCAGTCGTCATCGGCCCTGAGCGATCCGTCCGCGTTGATGGCCCGTGGCAGGCGGTCGTTCGTGAAGCAGACGTGCGGACCGATGAAGACGCCATCCTCCAGCGTCACGCCATGGAACAGGCTGACGTTGTTCTGGACCTTGCAGCGGTCGCCGATCACCACGGCGGTATCGACGTACACGTTCTTGCCGATCACGCATCCTGCGCCGATGCGGGCGCCCTCCCGCACCTGGGCCTGGTTCCAGATGCTGGTGCCCGGACCGATGACGGCATCGGCCGCGACCTCGGCCGTGGCGTGGATGTGCACGTTCGTCCGCTCGGTCATGCGTTCTCCTTGGGCGGGCTCATTCTACTTGGCATTCACCCCTGGCTGAAGTCGCGGACGATCAGCAGACGCTCGATGGTTGCCGGATCGAATGCGGGCCGCACGAAGGCGGTCTGGGTCAACGCGTTTGGGTCCGGCTCGACCGCCTGGATGCGGCCGATGAGGAGTCCCCCCGGGTAGCCGCTCGCCTCCTCGCCAAGGGTGAGGCCGGCGCTGACGATCGTGCCGCCGACCTCCAGCGACTCGGTGACGGGCACGTTGACCATGACCAGCTGCCCGCCCGGCTGGCCCCGGATTTCGCCCAGGGCTCGGCTGGCCTGGTCGACGGCGATGACGACCGAACGAGTGTCCACGATGAGGCGCACGCGGGCCGTGTCGTCGTTGATCGCCACGACAGTTCCCGCCAGCGCCCCCGCGCCATCGGCGTTGCCCACCACAGGCATGCCGACCGCAAGTCCCTGATCGGTCCCGGCGTCGATTCCGACCTCCCAGGCCAGGTTTGACGGGTCGCGGCTGATGACGCGCACCGGCAGAAGTTCCATGTCGAGCGCGTCGCCGATCCCGAGGAGCTGGCGCAGGTCGTCGTTCTCGCGCGCCGCCTCGGTCAGCTCGGCCACCCGCTGCTCGGCGCCCGCCAGCTCCCCGCGAAGCTGATCGTTCTCGGTCCGCAGGCGATCAATCTCGCCGATCGCGCCGAAGACCCCTGCCGCTCCTTCACCGATGCCGCCGATCGCGGCGCGCACCGGATCGAGCGCGCGAGCCGTAACGCGCTGGAGCGTCAGCGCCGGCTCCGTCGAGCTTGCGAGGAGCATCAACAGGCTTGCGATCGTGAACGCCGCGAACCACAGGCCGCCGCGCGTTCGCCGGTTCGGGCTGGAGGGCCCGTACATCAGCTGCCCGGCGTCAACGCGGCGCGCGGGTGAACTGCTCGCTGACGAGGACCCGCTCGAGCGTGTCGAGGTCCTCAAGCACGCGCCCGGTCCCGCGCACCACGCAGGTGAGCGGGTCGTCCGCGATGTGAACCGGCATCTGGGTCGCCTCGGCCACGCGCCGGTCAAGCCCGACCAGCAGTGCGCCGCCGCCGGCCAGCACAATTCCCTGGTCCATGATGTCGGCCACCAGCTCCGGTGGCGTCTCTTCGATCGTCTCCTTGATGGCCTCCACGATCTGCACGATCGACGGCTCCAAGGCCTCGCGGATCTGGTCGCTCCCGACCTCGACGCTGCGCGGCAGCCCGGTGAGCAGGTCGCGCCCGCGGAAGGTGGTCGTGCGCTTGTCCTCGTCCGTCGGATAGGCCGATCCGACCGCGATCTTGATGTCCTCCGCCGTCCGCTCTCCCATCAGCAGGTTGTACTCGCGACGGGCGAAGCTGACGATGTCGATGTCCATCTCGTCACCGCCGATGCGCACCGATCGGCTCACCACGATTCCGCCCAGGCTGACGACCGCAACCTCGGTGGTGCCGCCGCCGATGTCGACGATCAGGCTTCCCGATGGCTCGCTGACCGGCAGGCCGGCGCCGATTGCCGCCGCCATCGGCTCCTCGATGAGCCTCGCCCACCTGGCACCCGCGTTGATGGTGGCGTCGCGTACCGCTCGTTTCTCAACCTCGGTGACGCCCGAGGGAATGCCGACCAGCACGCGCGGGCGTGGAATGCGCGCGTATCGGTCATGCACCTTGTTGATGAAATAGCGGATCATCTGCTCGGTGACGTCGAAGTCGCTGATGACGCCGTCTCTCAAGGGGCGGATCGCCACGATGCTCGCCGGCGTACGACCCACCATGCGCTTCGCCTCGGCACCGATGGCGAGCACGCGCTTGGTCCGCGTGTCCATGGCAACCACGCTGGGCTCGCTGATGACGATGCCGCGGTTGCGGACGGTGACGAGGGTGTTCGCCGTGCCGAGGTCGATTCCCACGTCGTGGCTGAGGAGGCCGAGCAGGCCGTCGAAGAGTCCCAAGGTCCCTCTCGTGATTGCTCATGGTCGCGGGCCCGTGGCACGACAGGGCGGACGCGAATGACTGACCGATGCGGTGCATCCGGACACCCCCGAACGCGGCGTTACCCTACCACGGGACCCGTGGCCGGCCGAACCTGAGGGACCCTCCATCCAACGTGCTCCTGTATGCATCGAACGCCCAGAGTCCGTATCGGGAACAAGCCGTCGAGCTCATCGACGAAGTGGCGCGGAACGACTGCTGACGTCAGGTCCGGCGTATGGTTAGCCCGATGACGACCGTAGAGCACGCACCGACCGCCGAAGAGATGGCTCGCCTAGCCCGCGGAGAGCACCACGATCCGCACGCCATACTCGGCGCCCACCCGGTCGAGGGCGGATCGATCGTCCGAGCCTTCCATCCCGATGCGCAGGCTGCCGCCCTGCTCGCTCCGAATGGCGGTACGGTGCCGATGGAAGCGCTCGGCAACGGCCTGTGGGCCGGCCTTATGCCCGAGTTCGCGCCGGGTGAGTTCGTGTATCGGATCCGATTCACGTTTTCCGACGGCAACACCTGGGAGCTGGACGATCCGTACCGGTTCAGCCCGACGCTGGGCGAGGTGGACCTGCACCTGATCGGCGAAGGGACGCACGAGCGGCTGTACGACGTGCTCGGTGCGCATCCTCGCACCCAC
>JBBJNX010000296.1:0-3575 GCA_037721115.1 Candidatus Limnocylindria bacterium | reverse complement strand
GTCGGCGGAGTCGAGTTCCTGATGAAGAAGAACAAGGTCACCGTCCTGCACGGGAACGGGGTGCTGTCCGGACCGACCAGCGTGCGCGTCTCCGGAGGCGAATCGGGTGACGTCGAGGCCACGGCGGACAACGTCATCCTCGCGACCGGATCAGCTCCGCGCTCGCTGCCCGGCCTCGATCCCGATGGACACCTGATCATCACCAGCGACGAGGCGCTGACCCGCGGCGATGTCCCGGGTCGGGTCACGATCGTCGGCGCGGGCGCCATCGGCGTCGAATGGGCCAGCATGTACCGCGACTTCGGAGCGGAGGTCACCCTCGTCGAATTCGCCGACCGCATCGTGCCCCTCGAGGACCCGGAGATCGGGAAGGAGCTCGCTCGCGTCTTCAAGAAGCGCGGAATCGCGATGCATGCGGCGAGCACCATCGATTTCGAGTCGATCAGGAAGGGCGAGTCGGATCTGAGTTTCCAGATCGCCACGAAGGACGGCTCGAGGCGCACCGACCTGAGCTCCGACGTCATCCTGATCGCGGTCGGGCGGCGGCCGCTCACCGAGAACATCGGCCTCGAGCAACTCGAAGGACTGACCCTCGATCGCGGCTACGTCAAGGTCGACGAGTACATGCGCACCGGCGTCGACCACCTCTATGCCATCGGCGACATCGTTCCCGGCTTTGCCCTGGCGCACGTGGCCAGCCATGAGGCTGTGGTGGCCGTGGAGCACCTTGCCGGCCACCACCCCGAGCCGGTGCGGATGAACCTCATGCCGCGCGTCACGTTCTGCCGGCCGCAGATCGCGTCTGTCGGGATGAGCGAGGAGGAGGCCAAGGCCGAGGGCCGCGAGGTCAAGGTGGGCTCGTTCCCGTTCCGCGCCCTTGGCAAGGCCACGATCGTCGGCGAGATCGATGGCTTCGCCAAGTTCGTTGCGGATGCCGAGACCGGACGCCTTCTGGGTGCCCACATCATCGGCGCGCATGCCGGCGACCTACTGGCCGAGCCGACCCTCGCGCTGCTCGTCGAAGGTACAGCCGCGGAGATCGCGATGAGCGTACACGCGCATCCGACCCTGACCGAAGTGCTCGCGGAGGCCGCCCTGGCAGTCGACGGCGCGCCGATTCACGTCTGATGGCTCCTCGACACGCCGAGCTCGGCCTCAGCGACGACGACGTCCTCGGCATGTACCGCGCGATGCTCCTGGCGCGCGCAGTGGACGAGCGCATGTGGCTCATGCAGCGCGCCGGCAAGATCGCCTTCATTATCTCGGGCCAGGGCCACGAGGGCGCGCAAGTCGCCATGGCGTGGGCCATGCGCAAGGGGCAGGACTGGATGGCTCCGTACTACCGATCCATCGCCAGCGCGATGACGTTCGGCATGAGCGCCGAGGACATCATCACCGCCCACCTGGCCAAGGCCGATGACGTCAGCTCCGGCGGACGCCAGATGCCGGGCCACTACGGCGGCGCGCCCTACAACATCGTGTCGCTCTCGTCGCCCGTCGGGACACAGGTCCTCCACGCGGTCGGGATCGCCATGGGCGCGTGGGTCCGCGGCGACGATGTCGTCACCATGACCCAGTTCGGCGAAGGAACGGCCAACCAGGGCGAGATCCACGAGGGCATGAACTTCGCCGGCGTCCACAATCTGCCAGTCATCTTCGTGTGCGAGAACAACGGATACGCGATCAGCGTCCCGCTCGACCGCCAGGTGGCCGGAGGTTCGGTTGCCGCCCGCGCCGTCGGGTATGGCATGCCTGGCGTGGTGGTCGATGGAGGCGATGTGCTCGGCTGCTACGCCGCTGCTCGCGAGGCCCACCAGCGGGCCAGCCGCGGCGAGGGCCCCACGATCATCGAGGCGCGCGTCGTGCGTCTCACCAGCCATTCGTCCGACGATGACCAGCGGCGGTACCGCGACCCGGCCGAAGTCGATGCGCTGAAGGAGCGGGACCCGATCCCGCAGTTCGCCAAGGAGCTTCGCGCGGTCAACGTCCTCACCGATGAGCGCGAAGAAGCGATCCGCGCGGAGGTCAAGGCTGAGGTCAACGACGCCAGCAAGCGCGCCGAGGCGCGACCGGAACCGACCGCCGACGATGCACACGAACGCGTCTACGCGGAGCCGATCGCCGGTGGCGGTACCGCCATGCCACTCTCCCCGCTGAGCGACGGAGGCCACTGAGCAATGGCCGAACTCAACATCCTCGAGGCGATCCGCGCCGCCATGGATGAGGAGATGGCGCGTGACGAGCGGGTCATGATCCTCGGCGAGGACGTCGGCAAGAAGGGTGGCGTCTTCGGCGCCACCGAGGGCCTGTGGGCCAAGTACGGCGACAGGCGTGTCCTCGACACGCCACTCACCGAAGGCATGATCGCCGGCGCGGCGATGGGAGCCGCCGTTTACGGGTTGCGTCCGGTCGCCGAGATGCAGTTCGCCGACTTCGTGTATCCCGCCTTCAACCAGATCGTCTCCGAGATCAGCAGACTCCACTACCGCTCGAACGGCACCTTCCGTACGCCGATGGTGATCCGCATGCCGTACGGCGGCGGTGTCCACGGCGCGCTCTACCATTCGCAGTCGAACGAGGCGTACTTCACGCACACGGTCGGTCTCAAGGTCGTCGCACCCGGCACGCCGGCCGACGCGAAGGGCCTGCTCAAGGCTGCCATCCGCGATCCGGATCCGGTCATGTTCTTCGAGCACAAGAAGACCTACCGCCTGTTCAAGGCCGAGGTGCCGGATGGCGACACGGTCGTCCCCATCGGCAAGGCGTCCGTCGCGCGCCCCGGCAAGCACCTGTCGATCTTCTGCTACGGCTTCATGCGCACCTGCGCGCTCGAGGCAGCCGAGACGCTGGCCCGCGAGGACGGTGTGGAAGTCGAGGTCGTCGACCTGCGAACCCTCCGACCGCTCGATCTCGAGACGATCCTCGCCTCGGTCGCCAAGACCGGCAAGGCGCTCGTCGTCCATGAGGCCAATCGCTTCGGTGGATTCGGGGCCGAGATCGCCGCCGAGATCAGCGAACGCGCCTTCGAGCAGCTCGACGGGCCGGTGACACGCCTGGCCGGACCCGACGTTCCCGGCGTCCCGTATCACCACGCCCTCGAGGATTGGTACATGATCGGGCCTGCGCGGATCGTCGACGCGGCCCGCAAGCTCGCGGCCTACTGAGACCGATGGTGCCGTTTCCTCCCCGTCTTCGTCGAAATTTTGGTCGTTCCCGGCCCGGACGGGTGCTCCGGCGGGGTTCGGCCGACATATCGGTGCGTCGCCGGCACGAAGCCTGCGTCGGGGCGGTGCTCACGGCCCAGCAGACAGTCCGGGCCGGGTACAGTCGATCTTTCGAGCGCTCATGGCACATCCGTGGCACGCGCCAAACACCCGAACAGGGACCACCGGTGAGCAGCAACGCCGTTTGCGCCCAGCGCACGTAACTACGAAGGAGACGCTGTAATCAGCTCTAATCAGCCGATCCAGGCCCACCGTTTGCGCTCCGGCGCAAATCTCGGTCGAGATCGATACCAACCTCGAGCTCCTATCTTGTCAAGTGGCAAGCTCCGAGCTCACGGCGTCGGCCAACAT
>JBBJNX010000295.1:0-3577 GCA_037721115.1 Candidatus Limnocylindria bacterium | reverse complement strand
CGAGCCGAAGGACAGCACCCCCGCCTCCCTCTCCGACACGGCAACGGTCCAGGGTCGCCTCACCGCGGTGTGCGACGGCAAGCCCGGTCCGGCGCCGGCCTCGGCGCTGGAGCGCAAGGCGATCGAGCACTGGCGCACGGTTGGGCGCTACAAGCCCGAGACGATCGAAGCCCTGGCCGCGCTCATGTGCGGGCAGCGGATGCTCGAGCGCCTGACCCGGGAAGAGGTGCGAAAGCTCGCGCTGACGCTCGAGATCGCGGTGCGGGGCAAGGTGGCCCAGCGCGACCTGGCCTCGAGCCTGACCCGCCTGGCCAAGCGAGACGATCGCGAGCAGGCAGCGACAGAGTTGAGCGAGCGGCTGGTGCTCAAGGCCAACCAGGCCGAGCTCACCCCGCCGGCCCGGAAGCGGGCGGCGTGAGGGCGCTCGCCGAGAGCAACGGAAGGGGGGAGCTGGAGCGGATCGAGGGCGGGGGCCTCGTGGTTCCTCGCCGTCTCCCCCTGCGCACGAACGGCACGCGGCTCGAGACGTTGTCGATCTCGAGCCTTGCGCTGTTCTGGCGCTGTCCGGAGCGCTGGCGGCGGCGCTATCTCGAACGCGAGCGCGAGCCCCAGTCGGGGGCGATGATCGTCGGCAAGGCGGTCGGGGCGGCGATCACCCAGCACTACGCCGCGCAGATGGCCTGTGAGGCCCTCTCAGCCGGTGACGCCGACGACATCTGCGCCGCGGAGTTCGACGAGTCGGCGCTTCGCCCCGGGGCAGAGTTCGGAGAGGACGACGTCGACGAGCTGCGAGAACACAGCCGCGGCGCGCTTCGGGCCTACCTCTCAGAGCTCGCACCTCAGGTGCGGCCGGTGTCGGTGGAGCGAAAGGTGGAACTGCGCTTCGCCGGAGCGGAGTGGGCGTTCGTCGGGTACCTCGACTTGGAGGACGAGTCGGGCGTGGTGATCGACGTCAAGGTCGGCAAGAAGCACGTCACCGACACAGCAGCAATGCGCAGCCCGCAGGCGACGAGCTACCTGTTAGCGAGGGTGATGGAGGGCAGGCCGGCCGAGCGCTTTGCGTTTCACTCGGTCCGGCGCGGGGCCAAGCGCGGCGAGCACTGTCTCGTCGTGCCCACCGAGCGAAGCGAAGGTCAGTTGCGGGCGTTGGAAGAGCGGATCGCCCAGACTGCGCGGCAGATCGCGCGTTGCGCCGAGAGCGGCGAGTGGCCGCTGTCCACACCCGACGGCTGGTGGTGCTCGGGGCGGATGTGCGCGTTCTGGGCGAGCTGCCCGGCGGGTGGGGGCCGTATTGACGCTGCAGGCATCTGAATCCAATTGGGATTATGGGTGTGGTTTATAGTGTGTTCTGTAAAGGAGGCAGTATGGCGGTCAAGTCGGCCCCGAGACCAGAGCTCGCACACGCGAAGGCGATGCGGATCGACCTCGCCGAGGTGGTGGGGTGGCTGAGTGAGCTGCTCGGCGCGAAGCTGGTCGCTTACCTGGGCTCGGTGAAGGAGACGCGCGCCGTGAGTCAGTGGGCGCGTGATGAGCGCGGATGCTCGGCGCAGACCGAGCGTCGGTTGCGCCTGGCGTTGCAGGTGGTGCTGATGGTCGAGCAGGCCGACGGTGCCGAGGTCGCGCGGGCGTGGCTGGTCGGGATGGATCCCGGGTTGGACGACGAGGCGCCGGCCAAGGTGATCCGCGACGGTGATCTTGACGCGGCCGGTCCCCAGGTGGTCGGCGCTGCGCGTGCGTTTCTCGCCACCGGATGAGCCTCGACATAGAGGCCGTCGCCATAGGGCGCGACGTCTATCGCGTCGCGCGGGGACCGGATGCGTTCGCCCTGCCGAGCTGGGAGTACGCCAACACAGCCGACGGGACGTTCGGTGGGCGATACGACGACCTGCTCGGCGAGTACAGGGTGCTCTATGTCTGTGTGAGCCGCGCCGGCGCGTTCTCTGAGACGCTGGCGGCGCTTCGCCCGAGGATCGACGTGCGCGAGGCGATCGAGGCCATCGCCGACGGAGAGGCGGACCGGTCCGCAGCGGGAATTGTTCCGGCGCGCTGGTTGGAGGGCAGGGTTGCGGGCGACGCGAGGGCCGCGGGCCTGTTCGCCGACGTTGGGCACTCACGCACGATCGGCTCGTTGCGGGCTGAGCTCGCCACCGCGGCGGCGGAGGTGGGCCTCGACGACTTCGACGCCGCCACCATCCGCCTGAGCGCACCGCGGCGGCTGACCCAGCTCATCTCGCGGCTCATCTACGACGAGTCACAGGCCGACGGCTCTCCGCGCTTCGCCGGGATTGCCTACGGCTCACGGCTCGGGGATGAGCTGACGAACCTGGCGATCTTCGAGCGTCCCGATAGCGAACCGCCGATGAGTGGCATGCGAAGCGCCGGGATCGCGTCCGATGACGCGGACCTAGCGGCGGCACTCGAACTGCTCGGCCTGACGCTGGACTAACGCCGAGCGCCAGCGCCGGTAACGGATTCCAAAGCGGCGAATCGCACCCGGGCCGTCGATCGCCCGGCTCCCTGACGGCCTGACCTTCTCAGCTCGAGGCGCAAAGGCGCTCAGACAGGTCGCGAGAGATCGATGCGAGCGCCTAGGCGCGGCAGCGCGGTCGGGGCATGCGCCCGCCGCGGCGATTCACGAAGACCAGACGGAAGAGGAGAAGCAGATGGGACACGGACTAACGACAACCGACTCGATGATGTCGGTCAGGAAGATGCCATGGCACGGACTGGGGGTGGTGCTCGACGAGCCGCCGCGCTCGATCGACGAGGCCTTGGAGAAGGCGGGGCTCGGCTGGAAGGTGAGCAGCGCCGAGGTGCTGGTCGAGCGTCGGCCGGAGTGGCGCGACGACTTCGGGGTGACACACGCGGCCGAGGTGACGCCGGCGGTGACCCCCGACGGCTCGCGCTACTGCGCCAACGTGCGCGAGGACACGGGTGACCTGCTCGGGATCGTCTCCGAGGACTACCGCGTGGTTGACAACCGTGAGGCGTTCGCGTTCCTCGACACCCTGATCGGCTCGGAGCTTCACTTCGAGACGGCGGGAAGCCTGCACGGCGGCCGGCGGGTGTGGGTGCTCGCGCGCCTGCCCGAGTGGGTGGAGGTTGGCGGCGACGAGACCGCGATGTACGTCTATGTGGCCAACTCCCACGACGGGACGCTCGCGGTGACCGCGGCGGCCACGAGCGTGCGGATCGTGTGCGCCAACACGCTCGGCTGGGCGCTGCGAAAGTCAGACCACGGCGAGGCGGCGGCAAGGACGTTTCGCTTTCGCCACACCGGCGACCTGCAGGTGAAGTTCGACGAGGCGCGGCAGGTGATGGGGATGACCCTCAACTACGCCCGCCAGTTCAAGGCGCTCGGGGATCAGCTCGCGCGCGAGGCGATCACCGAGCGGCGTTTCGAGCGGTCGGTCCTCTCGCCGCTGTTCGCGGTCGAGGAGGGGATGGGCAAGGTCGCGTTGGCCAACCGCGAACGGGCCAGGGGTGAGGTGCTCGATCTCTTCCGCGGCCGAGGGGCGGCGGGGGATACGTCGGGCAACTCGCCGGGGACGAAGTGGAACGCGGCGAACGCGATCGC
>JBBJNX010000294.1:0-3592 GCA_037721115.1 Candidatus Limnocylindria bacterium | reverse complement strand
GGGGAGATTCTCGTCCGCGGGCCGCAGGTCATGCAGGGCTACCTCAACCAGCCTGACGAGACGGCGAAGGCAATCAATGCCGAGGGATGGTTCCACACCGGCGACATCGGCGAGCTCGATGAGGTCGGTCGCATCAAGATCACCGATCGGCTCAAGAACATCATCGTGCTCGGCAACGGGAAGAACATCTCGCCCGCGTCGGTGGAGGCCGCGCTGTCCACCTCTCGGTTCGTGGCCCAGGCCGTGGTTCTCGGCGACCGCCAGGCGTATACGGGCGCACTCATTGCCCCCGATTTCGAAGAGCTCGGCGCGTGGGCGACGGCCAACGGGGTCGCGGAGATGCCGCCTGAGCAGCTCGTGGAGCAGAAGGCCGTTCAGAAGTTGTTCGACGCGGAGGTCAGGCGGACGCTCGAGGGCTTTGCCGTGTACGAGCGGCCGCGCCGCATCGCGCTGCTCCCGCGGTTGCTCTCGGAGGAGGCGGGCGAGCTGACGCCGTCCATGAAGACGAAGAATCGTGTCGTCCTGACCAACTGGGCCGACAAGATCGCCTACCTCTTCGACGAGAAGAGTCGCTCGGCCGAATAGGCGCCCCGCGCTACCATGGCGCCATGCGTGACGTGTACATCCTATCGGCGGCCCGGACGCCGATCGGCAAGTTCGGCGGCGGGCTCTCGACCACCCCGGCCACGGATCTCGGGGCCGTTGCGATCCGAGCGGCCGTCGAGCGCTCCGGGCTTGGTCCCGAGCGGATCGACGAGGCGATCATGGGTCAGGTCCTCCAGGCCGGCGCCGGACAGGCGCCCGCGCGTCAGGCGGCACTGAAGGCCGGGCTGCCCGAGAGCGTGAGCGCGACAACCATCAACAAGGTGTGCGGCTCCGGGCTGAAGGCGGTGATGATCGGCGCGTCGGCGATCCGAGCCGGCGACGCGGAGGCCATCGTCGCGGGCGGCATGGAGAGCATGAATATGGCTCCGTACCTGCTGCCGCAGGCGCGGACCGGCTATCGGCTGGGCAACGGCACGTTGGTCGACTCGACGGTGCATGACGGGCTGTGGTGCTCCACCTGCGACGTGCACATGGGCCTGCACGCCGAGCGCGTGGCGGCAAAACACGACGTCACGCGCGAGGCACAGGATGCGTTCGCATTGCGCTCGCATCAGCGAGCCATCGCCGCCCAGGAGGCCGGACGCTTCGACGACGAGATCGTGCCTGTGACGGTACCGGGCAAGAAGGGCGACACCGTCGTGACCGCCGACGAGGGTCCGCGCGCCGACTCGTCGCCGGAGGCGCTCGCCAGGCTCAAGCCAGCCTTTCAGCCGGAAGGTGGATCGGTCACCGCCGGCAACGCACCCGGCATCACCGATGGTGCGGCCGCGCTCGTCATCGCCTCCGAGGACGCCCTGGACGGTGCGCAGCCGATGGCGCGCATCCTCGGGTACGCGCAGGCGGACGTTGCGCCCGAGTGGCTGTTCGAGGCGCCGATCCACGGCGTGCGGCGCCTGGTCGAGCGCATGGGCGGTTCGATCGACGACTTCGACCTGATCGAGATCAACGAGGCGTTTGCCGCCCAGGTTCTGGCCGACGGCAACGAGCTCGGCTTCGACTGGGATCGCGTGAATGTCAACGGTGGGGCCATCGCGCTCGGCCATCCCATCGGCGCATCCGGCGCTCGGGTCCTGACGACGCTGCTGTATGAGCTGCGGCGGCGCGGCGGCGGGAAGGGACTCGCGACCCTCTGCCTGGGCGGTGGGGGAGCGGTCGCGATGGCGATCGAGACGGTCTAGCCGCCGACCTCGCGCAGCACCGCGTCCAGCGTGGTGACGATCAGCTCGGCCTCGTCAGGTTGCAGGCAGAGCGGCGGACGGCTTTTCAGCGTGTTGCCGGCACGGCCGGTCGTGCCGATGAGCACGCCGCGCTCGCGCATCCCTTCCCTCACCCGCGAGGCGAGCTCCGGTGCCGGCTGGCGCCCCACCGGATCGATCAGCTCGACCCCGAGCATGAGCCCGCGTCCGCGGATGTCGCCGATGGCTTCGTGGCGTTTCGCCAGCTCGGCGACGGTGTTTCGCAGCCACAGCCCCCTGGCGGCGGCATTAGCGACGAGCCCCCCTTGCTCGATGATGTCCAGGACAGCGAGTGCCGCGGCGCACGCAACCGGGTTGCCGCCGAAGGTGCTGAAGAAGGTGGTCTGCCTCGCGAAGCGGTCTATGATCTCCGAACGGGTGATGACGGCGGCGATCGGGTGCCCGTTGCCCATCGGCTTCCCGAGCGTCACGACGTCCGGGACGATCTCCCAGGCCGTGAAGCCCCACAGGCCATCGCCGGTGCGGCCGTGACCGGACTGGACCTCGTCGGCGATGTACAGCGCCCCTGCCTCGCGAGCACCGGCGATGATCGCCTTCACGACTGGAGCGGGTGGGACGAAGATGCCGTCCGCGGTGAAGGCGGCATCGAGATAGAGCGCCGCTGGCGATCGCCTCCGCTCTGCCATGCGCCCGACCGCAGCGGAGACTTCATGCCGAGCAACGGCTGACGGGTCGGCCGCATCGGCGTACGGTCCGCGATAGGTATTCGGGGCTGCGATGGTCTCGACTGACGCTGGTTGCTGCCCCCGCGGCCACTCCGATGGCGAGAAGTCGGCGATCGCCGCGGTGACGCCGTGGTACGCCCAGTCGGTGACGAGGCCTGTGTCGCCACCGGTCGCGGTCCTGGCCAGGCGCCAGGCCAGGTCGTTGGCCTCGCTTCCGGAGTTCACGAACATCACGGTATCGAGCCCGTCCGGCATCGAGGCCGTCAGCCGCTCGGCGAGCTCGACGACGTTCTCATGCAGGTACCGCGTGTTGGTGTTCAGCGTGGACGCCTGGCGGGCCACCGCCTCGACGACCCTCGGATGGGAGTGACCGACCACCGGCACGTTGTTGTATGCGTCGAGGAACGCGCGGCCCTGAGCGTCGTATACCCACGAGCCTTCGCCGCGCACCAGATGCAGCGGCCGTTGGTACGTGAGCGGCTCCAGCGCCTTGCCGAGCACGCGGCGCCGGCGCGCGATGAGCTCGTCATCGGCGACCCATCCACCGGCTCGAACCGCTCCGGTCGGACGGCGAGCCGCCGCCGCCAGCCGCCGGCCCGACTCCTCGAAGCCGACAGCGTCGAGCTGTTCTAGGAGCGCCCAGGCGGGTTCTGACCAGCCGCGGATGTACTCGTTGTCGGGGTATTGCCGTGTGCGGAAGGCCGAGATGAGGATCGTCTGAGCCATCCGTCCAGCCAGCAGGTCGCCGAGCAGCTCCGCCTCCCGGTCCTCGACCGGCAGGACCGAGGTGTATCCAGCGAGGAACGTCGCCGCCACATCGAATGGGTCGTCGCGATCGCGGAGCAGCGACTGGAGTGTGGCAGGGATGTCGAGCACGAGTGCCGTGTGCCCCATGTCTCCGAAATCGATGATGCCGGTCACCGTTCCAGCCTTGTCGACGAGCAGATTGTCCAGCGTCACATCGTTATGGATCACCTGCGAGCGCAGCGTCGGCAGGGCGGGAACGACTCGCTCGCCGAACCGCTCCAGCACGCGGTTCAGCAGCTCAGAGCGGCGACCCTGCTC
>JBBJNX010000293.1:0-3593 GCA_037721115.1 Candidatus Limnocylindria bacterium | reverse complement strand
ACATATGGTGATAACGCTGCGGTGTGACTCATTCCGCTCCGTGATGACGGCACCGCCTCCGGTCATCAACGGGTACAGCTCCTGCTCTCAGAAGGCTCCGATCAAGGGTTGGATAGTCTTGCACACTCCCGCATCGGTTAGAAGGGCTCGCCTACGATGACCACTTCCTCGAGGAGGACGACCGTCGGGGCCGATGGTGGTTGGCCCCCACCGACCGGGTCGATCAGCGTCGTGCGACCCGCGGTCATACCAAGCACAAGCGTCGAGCGGATCATGGACGGTTCGAGTTGCGGCTCGGCCGCGATCACGGTCTCCGGCGTGGTCGCCGTCGGCGCGGTCACCGTCGGCATGGTCGCCATCGACGCGCTCACGAGAAATGCCATCTCCGGGTCCGACGGCGCGGCGGCCACGATGTAGACCACGGGAACGCGCTCATCGGCGGCGAGTGAACGAGGGAGCATCGCCTGACGCTCGAACTGCTCACCCGCAGCGCTCGTGCGCGTCCTGGTCTCGGGCGGTCCGGCCTCCAAAGGCGCAATCGTGACGTGCGTCGAGGTGGCGATGACTCCCGCCAGCCCAACGGCGGTGATGGCGGTCGCCGTCCGCAGCCGCGCGGCGAGGGCGCCGGCATGGCGATGCAGAAATGCGCCGATACCGCGTTCCGGGGCCTGCGCACGTTCGAGAATCGCACTCCAGGCGCCCGGCGAAGGCGCGGCAAGCTCAGCCCGCTCTGCAAGTGCAGTGCGCAGCTGTTGGACGAGGGCACGATCGAAGCCGACCTCATCGCGGCAATTGCCACAGTAGGCGAGGTGATCGAGATGCGGGGCCGAGCTGGGGCCGAACTCGCCGAAGCGCGCCAGCCAGAGGAGCTCCCTGCAGATTCTCCTGCACCTCATCGAGTGGTCCCCCGCACGACAGCGGTAGGACCGATCGGCACGCGGCGCTCGACCGGCAGGCGCACGCGAAGCGCCTTGAGTGCGTAGTGCAGCCGCGACTTCATGGTGCCGACGTTGCACACGGCGATCTCGGAAGCCTGGGCCAGGGAATAGCCGTGAAGGTAGTAGAGGATGACGGCCGTCTGTTGCTTGGGCGGCAGGGCATCTATGCCGCGCTGGAGTACCTCGAGAAGCTCGCGCGACTCGACGACCTGGTCGGGCCGCGCGGCAAGGTCGACCACCAGATTGGTGATCAGGCTCGTGATCGGCTCGGCCAGCGTCCTGCGTCGACTGACGCGGCTGTAGCAGAGATTGATCGTCACGCGCTGGAGCCAGGGTAGCGGGGAACGCCCGGGATCGAGACGCTCTCGAACTCGGTAGGTCTTGACGAAGCAGTCCTGGAGGACCTCCTCGGCCAAAAATGGGTCCCGCGTGATGGCCAGCGCCGTCGCGTAGACCGGGCGTTTATACGTGTTGAAGAACTCCTCGAACGCGTCGAGGTCTCCGCGCTGCATGCGCTCCACGAGGTTTTCCGGCTGTCCGGGTTCCATTGACACCTGGTCCGCTCGATTGCCGTATCGGTTTGCCATAGTACGCCGCGCCCCCCGGATTGGTTCAGACCACGCTGACGCGGAGAGTCTCACAGCGAGTCAATCGTCGCGAAGCCGCAGACGCGTCGGAAAGACGCGGCTGATGTTGTTGCTGCGGCCCGACCTGACATGCTGATCAGGTGGTGGGCGCCTCACGGGTTGGCGGCATCAAAGGTGCGGCGGGCGCATCAGCTTCATCGGGAAAGACAAAGCGGAGATTCGGTCGACGGGCTGCTGCCGCCTCATCCAGGCGACCGACAGGCGTGGTGACCGGTGCTGCCTTGATGGCAGCAGGATCAGAGGCGGCGAGCTCAGCGATCTCGCGCATCACGCCCACGAAGTGATCGAGCGTCTCCAGACTCTCTGTCTCGGTCGGCTCGACCATGAGCGCCTCTTCGACGATGAGCGGAAAGTAGATGGTCGGCGGGTGGACGCCGTGGTCGAGAATCGCCTTGGCGATGTCCAGCGTCGTCACGCCGTGCTCTCGCTTCTGGCGTCGCCCGCTGAAGACGACCTCGTGCTTGCTCAATCGATCGTAGGGCAGGTCGTACACGTCGTGGAGCTTGACGCGCAGGTAGTTGGCAGCCAGCACCGCGTCCTCGCTGATCTCGCGCAGACCGGCGGAGCCATTGCTGCGGATGTACGTGTACGCGCGCACGAACATGCCGAAGTTGCCATACAGCGAGCGGACCTTGCCGATGCTCTGCGGTCGATCATCGTCCAGCGCGAACCGCACGCCGGGCGTGGACTGACCGGCCCAGGCGTTGGCACGAACCGCATCGGGGTCGCCCTCGACCAGGACCGGCATCGGACGTGGCAAGAATGGCTCGATGCGCTCGCTGACGCCCACCGGACCGGCCCCGGGACCGCCGCCCCCGTGCGGAGTCGAAAACGTCTTGTGCAGATTGAAGTGCATGATGTCGAATCCCGCCTCACCCGGTTTGAAGCGTCCCAGAATTGCATTCAGGTTCGCACCGTCCATGTAGGCGATGGCGCCGGCGTCCTTCACCGCCGCGAGGACCTGGTCGATCTGGTCCTCGAAGATGCCCAGCGTCGAAGGGTTGGTGATCATCAGCGCCGCGACGTCCTGGCCCAGGGACGCTCGCAACGCATCGAGATCGATGCCACCGCGGTCATTCGAGCGGATGATCACGGTCTGATATCCGACCATCGTCGCCGTCGCCGGATTGGTCCCGTGCGCCGAATCGGGAACGAGCACCTTCGTGCGCCGCTCGCCGTCGCCGTTCGCGCGGTGATAGGCCCGCGTCATGAGCATGCCGGTCAGCTCGCCGTGAGCGCCGGCCGCCGGCTGAAGGCTGATCGCCCCGAATCCGCTGATCTCCTTGAGCAGCTCGGCCAGCAGCCACATCAGCTCCAGGCTGCCCTGGCTCAGCGCCTCCGGATCGAGCGGATGCGACTCGGCCAGCCCCGGCAGACGCGCCGCCCATTCGTTGACCTTGGGGTTGTATTTCATCGTGCACGACCCGAGGGGATAGAAGTTCAGGTCGATGGCCATATTGAGATGAGCGAGCCGGTTGAAGTGCCGAAGCATGTCAAGCTCGCTCACCTCCGGCAGACGAGGCGCATGCGCCCGCAGGACCGATGCGGGCAGCTGCGGCTGCCCGTCCCCCGCCACTCGTGCTCGCTCCGAGGCGCTCGGAAAGCGAACGGCCCGTCGTTCGGCTCGTGACCGCTCGAAGATCAGTGGCTCGACCACCGTCAGCGCGTCCCCGGCGGTCGCTCCCGAAAAAGCAGACCCGCGGCCGGAGGCGTCTGACCGCGGTGCCTCGGCCACGCTCATCGCGTCTGCTCCAGGCCGACGACCAGGCGCGCGATGTCGTCGTCGGTGGTCAGCTCCGTCGCTGCAAGGAGCAGCGTGTCGCGCAGTTCGGGCTCGTCGCGCTCAAGGATGTGACCGGCCACGATCCCCCGCTCGGCCAGTGTCGCGTGGCGGCGGGCGGCGTTCGGCAGCCGCAGCGCCACCTCGTTGAGATACGTGCCGCCGAAGCGACGCTCGGCGAGGCCGGCAGACTCAAGCGCGCCGGCCAGGTGGCGGGCCTGCGTCATC
>JBBJNX010000292.1:0-3604 GCA_037721115.1 Candidatus Limnocylindria bacterium | reverse complement strand
GGTAAGGATCGTGGCGACCATCGCGGGTCCCGGCGGCAGGCCGGCGAAGTTGGTAGGCAGGACCGGCCACAGTACCACCAGCGCGGCCAGCCACAGGAAGGCCACGAAACCGATCAGGAAACGGACCGCCGGGCGAACGTGCCACAGGTGCTGCCCCGGATGCTGTGCCGATCGGTCGCGCAGCCAGGCATAAAGCATCCCGCCCACGGCACCGGTCACCAGCTGACCGAGCAGGACCGATCCCACGCCCAGCTGCTTCAGCTCGTTGTAGCCGCCGGCCCAGGAGATGAGGCCGCCGAAGTCACGGGCCGGGATCAGCGGCGCGAAGCGATCGCCCACCAGCTCGGCGGGAGTGGGCAGTCCGAAAAGCGTGCGTAGGAGGAGCAGGACGGTGGTCATCAGCAGGGCCGCCACGATGCCCGCCACGAGTCCCGACAGGAGGCTGACCGCCGTGCGCGGGCGCGCGCTCACGCGCGAGCTCGGGACGATGGCAGCCGCGCCGCGCGATAGGGCATCTCCGCTCCCGCCAGCCTCGACACGGATCGCGGGTCGATCCCTTGCGATGACCGCGTCAAGATGACCATGCCGTGGCGGGGTGAACGGCTGCGAACGCGCCGGTGAACGAGCGCGAAACGTTCTAGGCGAGTTCGCTCGGCGCCGCGACGGGCGGCCAGTCCGAGCCCAGAAAAATCAGGACGATGGCCCGGCTGTTCCGGGAGCATCGTCCTGTTAGGAAGCTACAGGCGAAGCGCCACGCTATGCGCGGATGCGGCGCATCCGGAACGAGATCGCTGCGACAGCTGCGAGCAGCGCGGTGAGACCGATCAGTGGAAGAGGAGGTGTTAGGCCGTCACTGGTCGGCAGGCTCGTGGAGGTGTCCGGCAAGGTTCCCGCCTCCGTCGGCTGGGCGATGACCGGGCAGTTGATGATGGCATTCGATGGCTTCAGTCCTGCGACGAAGGCATTCGGAGCGCCGGTATTGGTGGGAGCGTCCGTGACGAGACCGTCCGCGATGAGCTGCTCCAAGTCTTCGAAGCTCGTGATCCGCCGTCGTTCGCCGGCATCTATCGCCTCGGGGGTCCAGACGTTGATGTGCGCATCCCACATCGGGCTGTAGTTGTTGTCCGGATCGCGGTTGTCAGGATCCAGGGGAAAGGTGTTGATCGGTGCGAGTGCATCGAGGATCGTGGAGTTGAGCCCCTGGCGCTCCGGGTTGTTCACGCCCGTCTCTCCATTGGCAGTGGGCGAGAAGCCCAACAGTGCCGAGTCGTCATCCAAGTCTCCCCCGAACGTCGGCAGAGCGCCCAATCGCGGCGCGTATGTCGCACTCTCGACGGTGGCTGCGGCAGGATCGCTCGATTCGGTGGAAATGTGATAGAAGTACTGATCGCCGCCTTGAAAGCCATCCAACAGCTTGAAGACGACCGTCCCTTTCTCATGGTCGATGCTCAGCATATTGTCGTGGCCACCGGTGCTATTGGCGATGATGATCGCGTTCAGCACCAAGCCGCTCGGCAGGACGACCAAGGGTGAGTATTCAGCGTCACCGACCGAGCCTGGCTGCGCTGTCGCTGGCGGGAACGTATTCGGGAAGGGTCCGGGCTCGACGGCCCGCACTGGGCTGAAATCGACGTCGCCCTTGAACTTCAGCATGCCGTTCTCGATCGTCACCTGCTGGCTGCCGGCGGTGTCGCGACCATTGACCAGCTTCGGAGCGAAGTTGAGACCCATCATCTCGGCCACCTCGTAGTCGGCGGCCTCGGTGATGAGGTAGTAGGTCGGCTCACCGGTAGGTCCGATGCCCTCGTACACCGGCAAGGTGACCGAAGGGCTGGCCTCCGTGAAGTCGACAGCCAGCGTGCTGGGCATGAACACGTTCTGGTCGCGATCGAAACGGTCGTCATCAACGAGGGTCTCCATGAACGCTTCCTTGCTGACATCCCGTTGTTCGGCTGCACTCGTGAGAAGCTCGTGCACTTCATCGAGCGCGCCGCCGTCGCCATTCGCGGCGATAGCTGGTGTGGCGAGCAGTAGCGCAAGCGCTGTGCCCGCCAGGATGGAGCCGAATCTGGGCATCAGTCTCTCCTGATCCGGCGCTCAATGGATGGTGATCTCGCGGGAGATGGGCCGGTACATCTCGAGTGGCTCGATCGTACCTAAGGGGCGCAGCGTTCCGCGAAAACGTCCGGCGAACATTTCGTGAACGTTCACGGACGCTTGGCGGCCCGGCGTGCCCGAGGACCTTTAGGGGCTCGGGGCCGCTTCGCTCCGTGGCTGCGCGCGAGCGTCAGTGTCATAGCGGCGGAAGCGGCGGAAGATGGAAGCAGACCGTTGCGCCGGGACCGGGTGCTACCCAGATCCGGCCCTCATGCGCCTCTATCAACCGCTTCGCGATGGTCAGACCGAGTCCGGTCCCCCCGGTCGTACGGCCGTCGGGAGCATCGGTCCGCGTGTAGCCGTCGAACTCGCGATCCCGCCGCTCGTCCGGAAACCCGGGGCCATGGTCCTGCACGCAGACCATCGGTCCAGCCTCGTTCCGGACGCGGACGATGACTTCCGAGCCGGGCGGCGCGTGGCGGATGGCATTGTCGAGCAGATTGCGCAGCGTGCGCGAGAGCTCGGCCGGACCGCCGGAGGCGTAGACGTGTCCGCTCGTGTCGAGGCGGATGCGGACGTCCTTCAAGCGAGCGACGGGCGTCAGGGCCTCCACCGCCTCATCGCCCAGTTCTGACACGTCGATGGTGACCTTGGAGAACTGCAGGACGCCGCCCTCCAGACGAGCGATCAGGAAGAGATCGTCGACCAGGCCGGTCAACGCGTCGAGATCGTTGCGCATCGCTGCGTAGTACCGGTCCGGCTCCGGGGCAAGCCCGTCTTCCAACGCCTCGGCTGCCGCGCGCATGGCCGCCAGCGGGGTCCGGAGATCATGGCCGACAGCGGATAGGAATGCCTGCCGCGACGTCTGAGCGTCAGCCCGCGCCTTCTCCATGGTCTGCAGCTCCATGGCCATGCGGTCGATGACGCGGCCTGCCTCGCCGATCTCGTCGAGCCGGTCGAACTCAGTGCGCGCCGCGTAGTCCCCGCGCCCGATCTGACGAGCCGTGGCGCCGAGGCGCCGAAGGTCGTCGCTGAGGGACCGAGCCAGGCTGAACTCCAGGATCACGCCGAGTGACGCGCCGAACAGGAAGATGATGACCAGGACGCTCAGCTGGAGTGGCTCCAGCATCACCGCCGCACTGGAGACCGTGATGGCCACGCCGGTGATCACCATCGCGGTGATGCCGGCAGCCAGGACGGTGCGACGCAGAGAGCTCGAGTGCACGCTCAGCCGGGGCAGGACGAGCACGCCGATGGTGGCGGCGCCGGCCAGACCGAAGACGACGGCCTCGAGCGGGGCGGCCGCGGAGATCCCAACACCACCGACGGTCTGGAGCGCCAACAGGGTCACGAGCCCGACGACCAACGGCGCTGCCGCGAGCGTCAGGGCTCGAAGCGGTAGCCGACGCCCCATACCGTCGTGATCCAGCGAGGGTGCAATGGGTCAGCCTCGATCTTGTTGCGCAGCCTGCGCACGTGGACGGTGATGGTCGAAAGGTCCTGGAAC
>JBBJNX010000291.1:0-3621 GCA_037721115.1 Candidatus Limnocylindria bacterium | reverse complement strand
TGCTCCCGCTCCTGACGTTCCCCCACATTCCCCCGAACGCGGATGGCCCGTACGACGCCTACTTCGGTGGGTGGAGCACTGGCCTTGATCCCGATCCGTTCGCACTGTTCCATTCGAGCCAGTGCACCACGGAAGAGGATCCTGAGTTCTACAACTACGTCTGCTTCCAGAACGACGAGGCGGACGAGCTGATCGATCAGGGCCTGGTCGTGAGTGACCAGGACGAGCGAGCAGCCATCTACCAGGAGTTCGAGCAGATCGTGTACGACGAGCAGCCGTACTTGTTCGCATGGTCCGATACCGCCCGCGAGGCGATCAACGTGAACATGCAGAGCACGGCCGGCGAGCTCGAGCTCAGCTCCCCGCTGTGGGATTGGCAGGTCGAGACACTGCTCATCGCCGAGTAGCCGGCCCGCCGGACACTCGAAACGCGATCTGACCGCTGCCCGCTGGTGGCACCCCCGGGTGCCACCAGCGGCACACCTTCCACCCACGGGCCCACGATGGGCTCCCGTCTGGCACAATCCCGTTCACGCTCACCCGCATAAAGGCAGCTGAGCGGGCTCGTCACTCGGATACAGGGAGCAGGGGCGCATCGATCATGGCAACCTACATCCTTCGCCGAACACTTCAGTCCATCCCCATCCTGTTCGGGGTGGCCCTCGTCAGCTTCGCCATCATCCAGCTGGCGCCCGGCAGCCCGATTGACCGGTTCCGTACGCCCAACGTCCGTCCCGAGACACTCGAGAACCTCATCCGCCTGTACGGCCTCGACAAGCCGGTGCACGAGCAGTTCGTCAGCTGGTTCACCGCGTTCGTCCAGTTCTGGCGCACCGAGGCCTGGGGCTACAGCCTGGTCGATGGGCGGTCCGTGCGTGACACGATCGTCGACCGCATGCCCGCAACACTCCTGCTGGGCGGGACCGCGCTGCTGGTGACCATCATCCTCGCCGTTCCGATCGGCATCCTTGCCGCCGTGCGGCAGTACAGCTGGGCCGACAAGGCGATCACCACCTTCGCGACCGTCGGCTACGCCATTCCTTCATTTCTTCTAGGCCTGTATATCGCCTATCTCGGAACCGTGGTCTTCCGCGGCGCATTCCCCAGCTTCGGCATGGTCAGCCTTCCCGGATCGGAGGGTCGAGGAACTCCCCTCGACATTGCCTGGCACATGGTGCTTCCCGTCACCTCCCTGGCGATCCAGCAGATCGCCGGCTGGAGCCGATACGTGCGCGCCAAGATGCTTGAAGTGCTGAACCAGGACTACGTCCGCACGGCAAAGGCCAAGGGCCTCAGCGCGGCGAAGGTCACGTACAAGCATGCCCTGCGCAACGCTCTCATCCCGGTGATCACCCTCTTCGGCCTGACCCTGCCCGGTCTGCTCGCCGGAGCAGTCATCACCGAGTCGATCTTCAGCTGGCCGGGACTCGGCCTTCTCGGGCTGACCGCGGTTCAGAACCGGGATTATCCGATGGTGCTCGCCTTCGTGATGGTCGGCGGCTTCGGCGTGGTGCTCGGCAATCTCCTCGCCGACGTCCTGTATGGCGTGGCCGACCCCCGCATCAAGTACTAGAGGCGTCAGCGATGGTGACCGACACGACAGCAGCCGAGATCGAGCAGCGCCGAGCCGAGGAGGCGGAGGCCGAGTCGGCTGACATCGACCGCACGCCGGTGCGGACCTATTGGCAGTTGGTCCGTCAGCGCTTCATGAAGCACCGGCTCGCGGTGTTCGCCGTGATCGTGCTCATCGTGCTCGCCGTCTATGCCATGGTCGTGCCGACGGTCACCGGCAACGCCTGGCGGGAGACGCAGCTGTTCCGTGACGATGCTCCGCCCGAGCTGTTCGATGAGGACGGTGAGTTCACCTTCGCCGTTCTCGGTTACAACGAGAATGGCCAGAACCTGTTTGCGCGGCTCGGCAAGGCGACGCAGACCTCGTTGACCATCGGCCTGGCCGCGGTCGTCATCATCGTGGTGATCGGCATCTTCATCGGCTCCATCGCCGGCTATGTCGGAGGCTGGCTCGACAACCTGCTCATGCGCTTCGTCGACATCATGCTCAGCCTGCCGGGGCTCTTCGTGATCCTGATGATCACCGCCTTCTTCGGGCAGGGCAACGTCTGGGTGATCGTACTCGCCATCGGGTTAACGGGCTGGACGACCGCCGCGCGCCTCGTCCGGGCCGAGTTCCTGAGCCTGCGAGACGTCGACTACGTGCAGGCCGCGCGCGCTCTTGGGGCATCGCCACAGCGGATCATCCTGCGCCACATGCTGCCGCCCGCCATGGCTCCCATCGTCGTCGCGGCCACGCTCGGTATCGCCGATTCGGTCGTCGTCGAGTCCGCGCTCAGCTTCCTGGGCTTCGGGATCGGCGGCGAGGGTGCGAGCCTGGGCACGATGCTCCAGAACGCGCAGAGCTACTTCTTCTCGGGCCCGCTTAAGGTCGTGTATCCGGGTGTGGTCCTGATTCTGATCGTGCTGTCGGCCAGCTTTCTCGGTGACGGGCTGCGCGACGCCCTCGATCCGCGTCAGCGGGTCGACAAGTGACCGTCTCCGAGCGGCACGTCGGGCCCCTGCTCGAGGTCAAGGGGATCAAGACCCATTTCTTCACCCAGGACGGCGTGGTGAAGGCGGTCGACGACATCACATTCGCGATCGGCCATGGGCAGACGCTGGGCGTGGTGGGGGAGTCGGGCTGCGGCAAGAGCATCACCAGCCTCAGCGTCATGCGCCTGATCGAGCGGCCGGGGCAGATCGTGGCGGGGGAGGTCCTCCTCAACGGCGAGAATTTGCTCGCCAAGAACGATGCCGACATGCGCGACATTCGCGGCGACCAGGTCAGCATGATCTTCCAGGAGCCGATGACGTCGCTGAACCCGGTCTTCACATGCGGCGACCAGATCGCGGAGGCGGTGCAGCAGCACACGGCCGTCAGTCGGCGCGAGGCCTGGGATCGATCGATCGAGATGCTGCGCGTGGTCGGCATCCCGGACGCGAAGCGCCGCGCCGGCGAGCACCCGCATCAGATGTCCGGCGGCATGCGCCAGCGCGTCATGATCGCCATGGCCCTCTCGACCGATCCCGACCTGCTCATCGCCGATGAGCCCACGACCGCTCTGGATGTCACCATCCAGGCCCAGATCCTGGAGGTCATGCGGGACCTGCGCGAAAAGAACCGGATGGCGATCATGCTCATCACGCACGACCTCGGCGTGGTGGCCGAGATGGCCGACGACGTGGTGGTCATGTACGCCGGGAAGGTCGTCGAGCGCGCCGACGTGCGCACCGTGTTCGGATCGCCACACCATCCCTACACGCAGGGCTTGCTGCGCTCGATTCCTCGGCTGGATGAGCGACGCGAGCGCCTCGAGGTGATCAAGGGCACCGTGCCGTCGCCCCTCAACCTTCCGAGCGGCTGCCTGTTCAAGCGTCGATGTCCGCATCGCATGCGCGTCTGTGACGTGGCGCCGCCGTACCAGGAGCTTGGACCGAACCACTACAGCCGATGCTGGCTGACCCCGGCCGGCGAGCCGCCGGCGGTCGGCGCTGAGTCGCAAGGCCCAGAGGCGGAGCAGGCGGCCGATGCGCTCACGGTGGAAGCGCGATGATCGAGGACCGGAC
>JBBJNX010000290.1:0-3634 GCA_037721115.1 Candidatus Limnocylindria bacterium | reverse complement strand
GCCGAACTCGGTGATGGCATCCACGAACATCGTCGACACCGTGGCATCACGCGACTGGAAGGCCGATGCATACGTGATCGGCTTGAATGCCGATCCGGGCTGCCTGCGGCCGAGGCCTGCCACATCGAACTGCCCCTGCACCTCGGGAGCCTCGCGATTGAAGTAGTCGACACTGCCGACGTACGCCACGATCTCGCCGGTGGCGGAGTCGATCGCGACCATGGCCGAGTTGTTGACATTGAAGTCCGCAAGCTCGCCCACCCACTTGGTGACCAGGCCCTTTGCCTCCTGCTGCAGCGGAAGGTCGAGCGTCGTCTGGATGCGGTAGCCGCCGGTCAGCACCTCTAGCTCCGGGTCGGTCACCTCCGGCAGGGTGGCGAGGATGCGCTCGGCCTCTTTGCGAACCCGGAAGCTGAAGTGCGGCTCGCGCAGGATGCTCGTCAGCCGATTCGGCTCCATCTCGAGCCACGAGGTATTGCGTGCGACGCGCGCCTCACGGGCGCTGATATAGCCTTCCTGCTGCATGGCGCCGAGGACGAGGTCGCGCTCGCCGATCGCGTCCGCGGCCGCCTCTTCGCTACCCGCCTCGCCATTCGGATTCTGATAAGGGTCCAGCACGGAAGGTCGCTGTGGCAGAGCGGCCAGGAAGGCGGCCTGCGCAATGCTCATGTCCTCGATGTTCGACAGCCCGAAGTAGTTGGCGGCGGCGGCCTTGATGCCGTACGAGCCGTTGCCGTAGTAAATGAGGTTGAGGTAGGTCTCGAGGATCCGCTCCTTGCCCCCGCGTCCGGGGTAAGCCGTGGTGACCTGCATCGCCAGGATGTTCTCGCGGACCTTGTCCTCGATGTCGGTCGAGTTGCTCGGCTCCGGGGGCTGACAGACATCAGGCTCCGCCGCCTCGGGCTCCTCCTCGGTTGCGGGCGCATCGGGGTCGATCGCTCCGACGCTTGCCTCCGGCGAGCCACTCGAATCCGGCTGGGTCGTCTCGCCCTCCACGGCGAGCACGCGCGCGTAGTCGATCACCTGCTGCGTGATGGTGGAAGCGCCCTGGACGATCTCCCCGGCCTCAAGGTTGGCGAGCGCGGCCCGCACGATGCCCTGGAAATCGACCCCATTATTTTCCCAGAACGTCCGGTCCTCGCTGGCCACTGTCGCCTGCCAGATCACGTCGGGAAGGGTCGCGAAGCTGACCGCCTCGCGGTTCTGACACTCGAAGCGCGCCAGAAGCTGCTCGCCGGTGCGGTCGTACACGTATGTCGACTGCTGGGGCTCGATCCCGTCGAGCAGCCGCGGGTCGGGCAGGTCAGAGGCAAAGTAGTTGTACGCCGCCAACATGCCGCCTGCGGTACCGAGAATCGAGCCGGCGAACATCATCCCGAAGACGCCGAACGTGACGAGCAGGAACGTCGCGAGGCCACGTCGCCGCCCGCCGCGGCGCGTGGTGCGGCGCGTCATCATCAAGTGACGGCGCCGACGCTGGAGAGCCGGATGCATCACCCGAAGGGTACCAGCACGAGCGTGCGCGGTCGAATGAGGTGCTTCTGGGCCTAGCGAACGACCCGCAGCAGCCGTTCATCCAGGAGCAGCACCAGCACCGCGCCCGATACCAGGAACGGACCGAACGGGATGTAGCTGCGCATCCCCACACGACGGGTGGCCAGCAGGACCAGGCTCGCTGCGGCGGACAGAAACGCCGCAGCAAACAGCGAGCTGAAGATGGCCGGCCAACCCAGCATGAGGCCGATGGGCGCCACCAGGTAGAGGTCTCCAAGCGCCAGACCGCCGCGCACGACCAGCGCCAACCCTCCCAAAAAGGCCACCGCAGCCCCGGCGCCAATCACGGCCATCAGGGGGTCCACGCCAGGGTTGACGGGTACGAAGAGAAGGCTGAGCAGGATGAGCGGGTCCAGGACGAGGTGCGGCAGGCGTCGCTGCTCGAGATCGGTGGCGGTCAGGACCAGAAGCAGCGCCAGCAGCGCGAGATACACGCCGGTCGCCCACCAGGGAAGCTCCGAGCGGGAAGCGACGGCTGCCCCGGCCATGCCACTCGCAAGGGCGAGCAGCACGGTGCGGTAGCCGAGCGGCCGTCGTTGCGCTTCGTCCGCCGGCCAGACGCTCGCCAGCCGCTCGGCCAGGGCACCACCGAGTGCGAAGATCCCCCCGGTGGCGATGATCGCCGGCTCCACGATTGCGCTTCAGCCTCCATGGTCAACTCGCCGTGCCCGGTGCGCGGCAGCACCGCCCATCCTACGAGGCGTGCCACCGTCTGCCATAGGCCGATCGTCCGACCGGTGCGGTGGCGAATTGGCACGCTGTTTGCGAGGAACGGCTCATCGCCGGCAGGTTGCCGGCACCACACGGGAGGATCACATCGTGGACAAGGACCGCGTCGACGGCCCCCTCAAGGAGGCTGGAGGCAAGATCAAGGAAGCATGGGGCGACGCCACGGACGACCACTCGACGGAGGCCGAGGGCAAGAAGGACCAGGCCGAAGGCGACGTCCAGAACAAGTGGGGCGAGACCAAGGACGACGTCCGCGACGCCGTAGACGGCGACCGCTAGACATCCTGGGGCCCCGGTCCTCATGGCCGGGGCCGCCTCCTAGTTCACGACATCGTCGCCGAAGGCGATCGCCAGCTGGACGAGCGCACCGACGGCCGCGCCAGTAGCCCCCTTGGGACCGTAGGGCTTTTCGGCAGTCAGGTAGGCCGTCCCGGCGATGTCGAGATGGACCCACGGCACGGTCACGAACTCCGAAAGAAACACCGCGCTCTTGATCAGTGACCCATCGCGGCTGCCAGAGTTCACGATGTCCGCGTGCGGGGAGTCGTAGCTGGCTCGGTATTCGACGGCGAGGGGCATCTCCCAGAACCACTCCCCGGCCTGCTCGGCGGCGGCGGCGATCCGGTCGCCCCAATCGCGCGGACGAGCGAAGAAGGCGCTGATCTGATCTCCGAAGGCGACGGCCTGAGCACCGGTCAGGGTGGCGACGTCAACGATATGAGTCGCGCCCTCCTGCTCGGCCCAGGTCATGGCATCGGCCAGGATCAACCGCCCCTCGGCATCCGTGTTGGTGACCTCCACGGTCATCCCGTTCATCGCCTTGACGACGTCCCCGGGGCGTTGGGCATTGCCACCCGGCATGTTCTCGACCATCGGCGCAACCACCATGAGGGGCGTCTCCGGGGCCAGGCGTGCGACCGTTCGCGCCACGGCGATCACGGCGGCGGCGCCGGATTTGTCGTGCTTCATATCCCCCATGTTCTCGGACGGCTTGATGCTGATGCCGCCGGAATCGAAGCACACGCCCTTGCCGACGATTGCCAGGCGATCTCCATCCCCGACCTTCTCCCATCCGGGGAGCTTGACGGCGATGAGCCGAGGCGGATGCGCGGCCCCCTGCCCGACGCCGAGCAGCAGTCCCATTCCGAGCTCCGCCATTTGGTCAGGTTCGAGGATCTCCACCGTGCAGCCCTCCGCGGTCAGCTCGCGAGCCACATCGGCCATGCGCTCCGGAGAGAGGTCGTTGGCGGATCGGTTGGCGAGGTCGCGGCCGAACGCCATGCCCTCCCCGATCTCGGCGCCACGGTCGAGCGCGTCCTGCGAATCGGCGCCGATGCAGAGCACCTCCGTC
>JBBJNX010000012.1:0-13435 GCA_037721115.1 Candidatus Limnocylindria bacterium | reverse complement strand
ATCGCGAACCGCCTGCTCAAGCGCGTGCGTGATTACGCCCAGGTGCGCGGGGGTGGGGACGGAGGAGTCACCGAGACGCTGGCCGGCGATGCGCTTCGGCTGCTCGAGATCGACGAGCGTGGCCTGGACGCCATGGACCGACAGCTGCTCCAGGCAATGGCCGATCACCACGGCGGCGGACCGGTCGGCCTGGCGACCATGGCGGCCACCGTCAGTGAGCCGATCGAGACGATCGAGGACGTCGTCGAGCCGTACCTCATGCAGATCGGGTTCCTGGCGCGCACGTCGCGCGGCCGGCAGCTCACTCGGGGAGGCTGGGAGCACCTCGGCATGACGCCTCCAGCCAGCTCGGCGGGCGCATCGGCGCAGCCCGGTCTCTTCGACGCTTAGGGTTCAACCTCGGCCGCCCAGCATGTGGGCCCGCAGGGCCAGCCGCCGTTCGGTTCGCTACGCGTGAGCTCGATCGAATCATTGAACTCGGCGATGACCGTCCCTGAAGCGTCGAGAATCGAGAACGAGACGTCATGCCTGCCGCTGAAGTCTCCGTCGCCGATGGCCAATTCGACTCGATCGTCATCCTCCCACAGCGTGAGCGAGCCGCCCAACGCCCCGGTCTGAGTGAGCGGGCCGTCGACGTTCAGGGTCGCCCGATTGCAGTCGCCGTCCATGCATGCCTCGACGTCGTAGGCAACGTTTCGCTCGAGATCGACCTGGGATTGAAAGTGGATGGCATTCGCGCAGCCCTCGACGCTGCAGGCACAGCCCGTCAACAGCGCCACCATGAGAAACAACCAACGACTCACATTTGCAGTGTACGGTCGGCACGAGGTGGCACAATCTGATCGTGAACCCGGAGATCGGTCGAATCGTGCTCATTTTCGGCGTCATTCTGGTGGTGGTTGGCGGCCTTACCATGCTCGGCGTGCGTCTGCCGTTCGGGCGATTGCCGGGTGACATCGCCATAGAGGGGGAACGGGGCGGGATCTATGCTCCGATCGTCACGATGATCATCGTCAGCATCGTTCTGACCGTGCTGCTCAACATCTTCCTGCGCCGATAGGGGCGAGCCGGAGTACCTCGCGCAGGAGTACCTCGCGCAAATTGACGTCGGAGGGGCTCCGCGCGGGAGTAGGCTGCGCAGCGGCACCGGCCCGGCGTGCCTATGTCTCGGACCGCGCGTGCCTAAGGAGCGGAGGGTTATCCCGAGTGACGGCAACTGAGGCACCACGGAGCGAGCGCGCCACGCCTGGCGGAGGCGGTGGAGGACTCGACTCCTTCTTCAAGCTCACCGAGCGGGGAACGACCGTCGGGACCGAGATGAAGGCCGGACTGGCCACCTTCATGGTCATGTCCTACATCCTGTTCCTGAACCCGTCGATCCTTTCAGCAATGTTCATCCCGCAGGGTGAGCAGGCGGTGATGGACTTCATCGCTCCCGCGGCGGCGGCGACGGCGCTCGTGGCGGGTGTGTTGAGCATCGCGATGGGATTGGTCAGCAACTACCCGATCGCGCTGGCCGCTGGACTCGGCATCAACGGCGCAGTGGCCTTCGGCCTTGTGCTGACCACGGGACTCACGCCGGCCGGCGCGATGGGCGTCATCGTCATCGAGGGCCTCATCGTTCTCGTCCTCGTGCTTGTCGGGCTGCGCGAGGCGATCATGAATGCGGTGCCGCTGACCCTGAAACGAGCGATCGGCGTCGGCATCGGCCTGTTCATCCTGTTCATCGGTTTGGTGGATGCCGGCGTGATCGTCAACGCGCCGGATGCCTCCGGCCCGGTTCCCGTGCTGTTCGTCTTCCCGAGCACGCCGGACCTCGGGGTCTTCTTCCTTGGCCTGCTCGTGACGATCATCCTCTTTGTGAGAAAGGTGCCCGGGGCGCTCATCCTCAGCATCGTCGTCACCTCGATCATTGCCCTCATCGTCGGAGTGCAACCCTTCCCTGCCAGTTTGACTTCGCCGTTCGACTTCTCGACGCTCGGCATGTTCGACGTCACGAATGTCTTCTCGACGCTCGGCCTTGTGGCGGCCGTCCTCACCATCTTCAGCTTCATGCTGACCGACTTCTTCGACACCATGGGTACGGCCACCGGACTTGCCGAACAGGCGGGGCTCGCCGAAAAGGATGGGCGCGTTCCCGGCGTCGGGCGCCTGTTGCTGGTTGATTCGGTCGGTGCTGTGGCGGGTGGAGCAGCTGGTATCAGCTCCAACACCAGCTACATCGAGAGCGCGGCGGGGATCGCCGAGGGCGGACGAACCGGGCTGACGGCGGTCGTCGTCGGAGTCCTGTTCCTGTTCTCGATCCTGCTCTCACCGCTGGCCACGTTGGTGCCCTTTGTCGCCACCGGACCCGTCCTGGTGGTCGTCGGCTATCTCATGGCCGTGATGATCAAGGACATCGACTTCGGCGACATCGAGGAGGGATTTCCGGCGCTGCTGACCCTGATCCTCATGCCGCTGACGTTCAGCATCACGATCGGCATCGGCGCCGGCTTCATCACCTGGGTGCTCATCAAGGTGGCGCTCGGTAAGCTCGGCTCGATCCATCCGCTCATGTGGCTGGTGGCGATCGCTTTCCTGATCTACTTCGCACAGGCTCTCCTCCCCGGCGGAATCAGCGCCTGAGCCATCGATGAGCCGATGGCGCCCGGTCGGATCTTCCGGCCGGGCGCTACGCTTGCGCTGTGAGTGGTCCGCGGCTGCGCGTCGATGATTTCTCCTACGAGCTACCCGCCGAGGCCATCGCCCAGATACCCGCCGAGCCTCGCGACGCATCTGGCCTGCTGGTCATGGACCGGTCGCGCCCGGGAGACATTCAACATCTGAAGTTTCGCGACATCGGCGACTTGTTGGAGCCCGGCGACCTGCTGGTCGTGAACGACTCACGTGTCATTCCCGCCAGGCTCTCGGCCCGACGCTCCAGCGGCGGTTCGGCCGAGGTCGTTCTCCTGCGACCTCTGGCAGGGGGTCCCGGCCGATGGGAGGCCCTGGTGCGCCCGTCGCGACGGATCGCGGAAGGGGAGCGGCTAACCCTGCGGACGGGCGAGAAGGTCGAGGTGGGCGAACGCCTTGGCGGCGGGGCTCGCGTGGTTCGCTTCGATGGCGACCCGGCCTCCATCATGGCCGCCGCCGGCGAAATGCCGCTCCCACCGTACATTTACGATCGAACGGCGCCGGCGGATCGATATCAGACCGTCTATGCGAGCCCGCCCGGCTCCGCGGCGGCGCCCACCGCCGGCTTGCATTTCACGCTTGAGCTGTTGGCGTCTCTCGTGTCGCGGGGTGTGGCGCGCGCCTCGGTCACGCTGCATGTCGGACTCGACACGTTCCGTCCGCTCGAGGGCGAGTTCACCGACGAGCACCTGATCCATCGCGAGTGGTTCGAGATCCCAGCCGAGACTCGCCGGGCAATCGCAACGACACGCGCGTCCGGCAACCGCGTCATTGCGGTTGGCACGACGGCGGTCCGTGTGCTCGAGACGGCTGCGCGGACCGAGGCAACCTCCGGCTGGACCGATCTCTACATCACGCCGCCGCATCCATTCGGTTCGGTCGATGCGCTCATCACCAACTTCCACCTGCCTCGCAGCTCGCTGCTCCTGCTCGTTACCGCGTTCGTGCAGGACGGCATGGGCGAGGCCGACGCATTTGAGGCGCGTGATGCGCTCTTCGGCGCGTATCGAGCCGCACTCGAAGCGGGGTATCGGTTTTTCAGCTTCGGGGACGCGATGCTGATTGTCTGATCATCGTCAGCTCATGCCGCTCATGAACGGAATCACCGCGAAGAGTCCGTCAGGCCTGGTCGTCGGAGCGGGTCGGGACGGCTTCCCGTTCTTCGTCCGAGAGGCCGATGACCTCTTCGCCCGTGCCGATCGGCACGGCTTTCACCTCGGGCTCGGCCCTAGCCTCCTCTTCAGCGGGCGGTCCTCCATTCGACTCCGTCTCGACGTTGGCGGGTGGAGTTGGGCGACGCTGTTCGGCGTCTTCCGTGGCGGGGAGCGGCCGCGGCCCGCCGGGAATGACGCCCGGCACGTCGCTCGACACCCGTCCGGCCGGGACGCCGAATGGCTCGGCCATCACGGCGCACACGCGCGCGAGATCGCAGAGCGCCTGCCCAAGATCCGCGGATTCGGTGGCTGCTTCGAAATGCGGGTGATGCAGGCGGAATGACCATCGCGTGCGGTGTTCGCGCGCCCAGAGGCGGAAGGTATCGGCGCGAAGCTCGACGCCGCGCAGGACCTGCCAGGGATACATGAGCATGGCCAACCGGTAGCGGGCTGATGACCCGAACGGGGCATACCGATGGTCGAGCAGCCCGACCTCGGTTGCGACCATCACTCGACGCTCATCGCCTTCGGTTCCCGCCTCGAGGGCATAGACAGCCAGATCCTCGACCCCGAGGCTCTTCAGCTCGATCGCGATCCATTCCTTCACTTCGTCGTTCAGAAACGGCATTCGCGGCCATTCAGTCAATCGCACGCGATGGTCACCTCTCCGTGGTCCACGTAGCCTATCCTCTCCGGCGGTGTCAACGTCCGTTCCAATCGCGTACTCGTTCAAACCGACCGGCGTCGCGCGCGCCCGCCTGGGCAAAATTGAAACCTCGCATGGCGTCATCGAGACGCCGGAATTTATGCCCGTCGGCACCCAGGCGACGGTCAAGGCGATGACGCCGGGTGACCTGCACGCTGCCGGCGCGCAGATGATCCTCGGAAATACCTATCACCTCAACTTGCGGCCGACCGCCGAGCGGATCGCCCGGCTCGGCGGCCTGCATCGATTCATGGCCTGGGACGGACCGATCCTGACCGATTCCGGCGGATTCCAGGTTTTCAGCCTCGCCGATCTGCGGCGCGTCGACGACGACGGCGTGACCTTCACGTCGCATCTTGATGGCTCGACGCATCGGCTCACGCCGGAGCGCGCCATGGAGATCCAGGCCCTTCTCGGGTCGGACATCGCCATGGCCTTCGACCAGCTCGTCGACCCGGCCCTCCCCCGCGTGCAGGTGGCTGAGGCGATGGAACGCACGCACCGGTGGGCGGCGCGATCGCTGGCCACGCGGGGCCGCCCTGAGCAGGCTGTGTTCGGCATCATCCAGGGTGGCGTGGATACGGAGCTGCGCCTGGCATCCGTGTCAGCCATCAGCGCGCTGCCGTTTGACGGGATTGCGGTCGGCGGGTTGTCCGTGGGCGAGTCGAAGGCGGAGATGGCCGCGACGCTCGACACCGTGGCTGATGCGCTCGCTGATGATCCGCGGCCGCGCTACCTGATGGGCGTCGGCTCCCCGGTTGACTTTTTCACCGCGGTCGAGCGTGGAATCGACCTCTTCGATTGCGTGCTCCCCACCCGGGTGGCTCGTACGGGCCAGGTCTGGACCGATGCGGGACGCCTGAACCTGCGCAACGCCGCTGTTCAGGATGATTCGGAGCCGATCGACGCGGGGTGCGCCTGCGAGGCCTGCCGCAACCACTCGCGTGCCTACCTGGCGCATCTGTTCCGCGCCCGAGAGCTGCTGGCGTACCGACTAGCCACCGTTCACAACGTGACCTGGACGCTGGCGCTTCTCCGTCGACTGCGCGGCTCGCTGGTGGACGGCTCGTTCACGGAGCTGCGCGCAGGCATCGTCCAGGCCTTCCGTCGCGATGTCGATGTATCGGGAGCTGACGCATGCGATGAGTAGCGCTCGGACGGTAGTACCTCACCTTTCGGGCACAAAGGCGCAAAGCTGCGCGTTCTCGTGCGGGACTGCCTGATGTATCGGCGAGAAATGACGTGTATGACATCGTATGACGGCGGTGTAGAATGCTCCAACGCGACGGTCGAGCTGTCGTGGCACGAAGCGTAGAATCGAGTGCATCGGTGCCGATAAGCGCCGGGTAATGGGTTGGTAAGGGCCGGTGGCGCAGGATGGCGCAGCTCTACCGGCTCGAAGCAGGAGGTTTCGAGCGATGGCAAAGGGTCGAGATCGACCAAAGAAGGAGCCGAAGCGCAAGGC
This sequence comes from Candidatus Limnocylindria bacterium, assembly GCA_037721115.1. Classification (GTDB taxonomy): domain Bacteria; phylum Chloroflexota; class Limnocylindria; order QHBO01; family QHBO01; genus JACDBZ01. Next base: position 7,437 of record JBBJNX010000012.1, on the reverse strand, counting down.
AAAGGAAAAGGCGCCGAAGCTCCCGCCGACGGCATCCACGTATGAGCCACCGGCATCGGTCGAGGTGATCAAGCCCAGGCGCAAGGAGCGCACGCCCAGCGACGACGAGTGAACCAGCGCCGCCGGGACCCACACACGAATGATGCAGGAGCGGAACGACAGATGGATGCACCGGTGGCGATTGCCCAGGTCCCGGTAGAGAAGAACGGTGAGCGCGGCCGTGCCGTGGATGCCGCGATCCTCCAGATCGAGAAGCAATTCGGCCGTGGGTCGATCATGCGGCTCGGCGACCGCGCGGCCCAGAATGTTGAAGCGATCCCGACCGGATCGGTCGCGCTCGATCTTGCGCTCGGCGTGGGTGGCGTGCCGCGCGGCCGGATCACGGAGATCTACGGCCCCGAGTCGAGCGGCAAGACGACGCTCTGCTACCACGTGGCCGGCAATGCCCAGCGCATGGGCGGCATCGTGGCTTTCATCGACGCGGAGCATGCGCTCGATCCCGGCTACGCGCGCAATGTCGGCGTGGACGTTGATGAGCTGCTCGTCAGCCAGCCCGATACCGGGGAACAGGCGCTCGAGATCGCCGAGACGCTCATTCGGTCCAACGGCGTGGACGTCGTGATCGTCGACTCGGTCGCAGCGCTGGTGCCGCGCGCCGAGATCGAGGGTGATATGGGCGATAGCCACATGGGCCTCCAGGCGCGGCTCATGAGCCAGGCGCTGCGCAAGCTGACCGGTGCCATCAATCGCAGCAACACGGCACTCGTCTTCACGAATCAGCTGCGCGAGAAAATCGGCGTCATGTTCGGTAACCCCGAGACAACGCCGGGCGGCCGTGCCCTCAAGTTCTACGCCAGCGTGCGGATGGACATCCGACGCATCGAGACCCTCAAGTCAGGGACCGATGCGGTCGGTTCCCGAACCCGCGTCAAGGTGGTCAAGAACAAGGTCGCAAGCCCCTTCCGCGTGGCGGAGTTCGACATCATGTACAACGAGGGCATCAGCGTCGAGGGAGGATTGCTCGACGTCGGAATCGCGGCCGGCGTCCTCTCCAAGACCGGCGCATGGTTCAACTACGGGGATGTGCGTCTTGGCCAGGGTCGCGAGAACTCGCGCGAGTTCCTGAAGACGAATCCGGAGATCGCCAAGCGCATCGATGACGAAATTCGCGGGCGCGTGGCCAGCATTGAAGTCGGCGTCGACGGGATCAGCGAGGCGGAGTAAACACGAACCATGCCTGGACAGGGAGCCCGGCGTCGCGAGCCCGTCAAGCCGCCCGACGCGTCCGCGGCAATGGAGACCGCGGTTCGCTTTCTCGGGACGCGGCCACGAGCACGGTGGGAGCTTGATCGGCGCCTCCGACGGTCCGGGGTGGGGGAGTCGGACATCGAAGCCACGCTCAGCCGTCTGGCGGAGCTGGGTTACGTGGACGACGCCGCGTTTGCTCGCTGGTGGGGCGAGCAGCGCGATCGACATGCTCCACGCGGGCGGCGCGCCATCGAGGTGGAGCTCAGGCAACACGGAGTCGAGCGCGACGTGATCGAGGCGTACCGCGTGGAGCACGTGCGCCCTGAGCGCGCCCCGGAGGACGAGTCCCTTCCCGGGACAGAGGAAGAGCGCGCGCAGCAGGCGCTGGCGCGTCACCTCAAGGGCCGTCAGCTCCCCGATGACCCCAGGGCCCGCCAGCGGATCGGCATGTTTCTCGTCCGTCGCGGGTTCGACCCCGAGACGGTACGGGGCACCATGCGCCGCGCGGAATTGCCCACCGAGCGACAGGAGCAGTAGGCTTCTAGACGACCTATCACGAAGGAATGACCATGGTCTCGAAGGACGCACGCACGCCGGACGAGTACATCGCAACTCTTCCTGAAGATCGCCGCGCTACGATCGAGGCGGTGTCGCGCGTCGTGCGCCAGAACCTCCCGGTTGGGTACGAGGAAGGCATGTCGTTCGGAATGATCGGTTGGTATGTCCCGCTCGAACGTCTGCCCGATACCTATAACGGCCTGCCGCTGGGGTTGGTGGCGCTCGCCAGTCAGAAGCACCATATGAGCCTGTACCTGAACAACGTTTACGGCGACCCGGAAACCGAGGGCTGGTTCAAGGAGCGATACGCGGCATCTGGGAAGCGGCTCGACATGGGGAAGTCGTGCCTGCGCTTCAAGCGGATCGACGACCTTGCCCTCGACGTGATCGGCGAGACGATCGCGCGGACGGACATCGATGCGTACGTCTCGCGGTACGAACAGACGCGCAGCTCCTCGCGGCGCTTGCGTTCGACGTAGGCTGTACGCCATGCGCTACGCCCTGATGACCGAGCCCCAGCAGGGGATCAGCTACGACGAGATCCTTGCCCTGGCCCGGACCGCAGAGGACGCGGGGCTGGAGGCCTTCTTTCGGTCGGATCATTACGCCAGCTTTCCGGGAGAATCGGGGCTGCCGACGACCGACGCCTGGGCGACGCTGGCCGGGCTTGCGCGCGAGACCACGTCGATCCGGCTCGGCACGCTTGTATCCCCGGTGACGTTCCGCATTCCCGGGAGCCTGGCCAAAGTCATCCAGACGGTCGACGAGATGAGCGGCGGACGGATCGAGGCGGGCTTCGGGGCCGGCTGGAACGAGGACGAGCACGCCCAGCTCGGTATTCCGTTTCCATCGCTCGGCGAGCGTTATGACATGCTCGCCGAAGAGCTCGCCATCCTCCACGGCCTGTGGACGGAGGACGACGGCTGGTCATTCTCGGGTGACCACTGGCAAGTTCGGGGCTCCAAGCATCATGGAGAGATCGCGCGGGCGGGCCGCCGCCATCCCCACGTCATCGTGGGCGGTAAGGGCCTGCCACGGATGTCCGAGCTCGTCGCGCGATACGCTGACGAGTTCAACCTCATTTCGGCATCGCCCGATGACGTTCCGGCCGCGTACGGGCGTGTACGCGCCGCGTGCGAGGTAGTCGGACGAGACTCGGATGAGCTTGTCTACTCCGCCATGACAGGGGTCCTGGTGGCGGAGACAGAGGACGACCTGCGAACCCGCGTTGCGGACCTGTTGACCGCGCTGGGCCAGGGCGATGTCGATGCCGACGCGTGGCTTGCGGAGCGACGCCGACGCTGGATCATGGGCACGCCAGACGAGGCTCGTCAGCGAGTATCGATGTTTGAGCGAGAGGGAACACAGCGGATCATGCTGCAGGACTTCTTGCCTCGTGACCTCGATCACGTCCGGCTCATGGGAAGCATCTTCGCAGCCTGAGCGCCGCCGCGGGCCATCGGCGGAGTTGCGCTACACTCCCTCGATCGGGAACCGTCCCGGTGCGCACGTTCTGCTGATTTTGCCGATGCTCCGGCCCCTGGCCGGCGCGCCTTGCCCACACGGGGCTCCAACGCATGGGGGAGCCGACATGCCTGATCTCATCGTCGTTGTCATCGTGACGACGCTCGCCGCCATTGGCGGCATCGCTATCGGATTCTTCGCCCGCAGCGTCCTGAGCGGGCGATCCGTGAAGCACGCCGAACATTACGCGGAACGCCTGGTTGCCGATGCGCGCGCCAAGCAGAAGGAAATCGTCCTCGAGGGGAAGGACGAGGCGTTGCAGCTGCGGCGGGCAGCGGAGGAAGAGGGGCGTGAGCAGCGCGCCACCCTGCAGCGTTCCGAGCGTCGACTCCTGGATCGGGACGAGGCGCTCGACCGTAAGGTGGAAGCCTTCGAGCGGCGCGAAGTAGCCCTGGTCTCTCGCCTGCAGGAGCTCGATGCGGAGACCGCGCGCGGCCGCGAGCTCCAGGAGCGGCAGCTGGCTGAGCTTGAGCGGATCTCAGGATTGAGCGCAGCCGAAGCACGGGACGGGCTGATCAGCCAGATCGTCGACGAAGCGCAGGCCGAGGCTCAGCACAGGGTCCGCGAGATCGAGCGATTCGCGCACGATGAGGGCGAGGACAAGGCGCGACGGGTGCTGACCACCGTTATGCAGCGCATCGCGGCCGATCACACCTCGGAGGCCACTATCACCGTCGTGCCACTGCCGAACGAGGAGATGAAGGGACGCATCATCGGCCGGGAGGGTCGCAACATCCGAGCGCTCGAACAGGCGACCGGGGTCGACCTCATCATCGATGACACACCCGAGGCGGTCGTCCTTTCCGGCTTCGATCCGGTGCGGCGCGAGGTGGCGCGCATGACGCTGATCAAGCTGATCAGCGACGGCCGCATTCACCCGGGCCGCATCGAGGAGACGGTGGCGAAGTGCCGCTCCGAAATCGAGGTCGTCATGCGCCAGGCCGGCGAGCAGGCCGCATATGAAGCGGGCGTGCCCGGCCTCCACCCCGAGCTGATCAAGCTGATCGGCCGGCTGAAGTACCGCACGAGCTACGGGCAGAATGTGCTCAACCACTCCGTCGAGACCGCCCGCCTCTCCGGTCTGCTTGCGGCCGAGATCGGTGCCAACGTGGCAGAGTCCAAGAAGGGTGGCTTCCTGCACGATATTGGCAAGGCGGTCGACCACGAGGTGGAGGGCGCGCACGCTGCCATCGGTGCCGATATCGCGAAGCGGTATGGCGTGAACCCGATCGTGTGCAATGCCATTGCCGCGCATCACCAGGAGGTCGAACAGGAAAGCGTCGAGGCGACCATCGTGCAGATCGGCGACGCGATCAGTGCGTCACGGCCAGGCGCCCGTGGCGAAAACCTCGACAACTATGTAAAACGCCTCGAGGACCTCCAGCAGATTGCGCTCAGCTTTCCTGGCGTCGAACGCTGCTTCGCCATACAGGCCGGCCGCGAGATCCGCATCCTCGTCCGTCCCGAGGACATCGATGATCTCGCGTCGAGCCGTCTCGCCCGCGACGTGGTGAAGAAGATCCAGGACGAGCTCCAGTACCCCGGACAGATCAAGGTGACCGTGATCCGCGAGACACGCGCCATCGACTACGCCCGGTGAGCGTCACTGCTGGCGGGGTGCGAATCTGCGTCATCGGCGACATCATCGGCAAGCCGGGCCGCCTGGCCGTCATGCAGACATTGCCGGATCTGCGTCGGGAGTTGAACATCGACCTCGTGATCGCCAACGGCGAGAACACCGCTGCCGGCGCCGGACTGACGCCCAGCCTGGCCGAAGAGCTGCTGGGCGGCGGGGTCGACGTCATCACCAGTGGCAACCACATCTGGGACAAACGCGAAATTTACGACTACCTCGACACGGACCGCCCCGTCCTGCGCCCGATCAACTACCCCGATGAGGCGCCCGGGCGCGGATGGTTGGTCCACCACGCCGATGACGGCACGGAGGTGGCAGTCATCAACGCCATGGGTCGAGTCTTCATGAACCAGCTCGATTCACCGTTCACCAAGCTCGACGGGCTGCTGGACGAGTCCGCCGAGCCACTGCCGCCCGTTCGGATCCTGGACTTCCATTGCGAGATCACGTCGGAGAAAAACGCCATGGGCTGGTATCTCGATGGACGGGTGTCCGGCGTGGTGGGCACGCACACGCACGTGCCGACCGCGGATGCGCGCGTGCTTCCGGGCGGCACGGCGTACATCAGCGACATCGGTATGACCGGACCGCGCGACTCCGTGATCGGTTTCAGCCTCGAGACGGTGCTGCCGCGCTTTACCCGCCACCTGCCGACTCGCTTCGCAGTCGCAGACGGACCGGTCTCCTTCAACGCGGTCATCATCACCGCGGACCCCGCCACCGGGCGCGCGAGCGCCATCGAACAGGTTCAACGCCTGATCGAGGTGTAGGCCCGTGGCATCGTGAGTATATATGTATATACTCCAAGCAGGGGAGTCGCAGGACCCATCATCGGCATCGTCGGGCCGACAGCATCAGGCAAGACGGAGCTGGCGCTGGCGCTGGCTCGCAGCTGGCCCGTCGAGGTTCTGGTGGCCGATTCTCGTCAGGTCTATCGCGGCATGAACATCGGCACCGCTAAGCCGGAGTCGGCGGAACGCGCGGCCGTCCCGCATCACCTGCTGGATCTCGTCGAACCGGACGAGCCGTTCACCGTCGCGCAATGGGTCCTCCGCGCTCAGGAACTACTTCCGCAGATTGCCGACCGCGGCCGGATCCCGATGCTGGTCGGCGGCACCGGCCTCTACGTTGCCGCGTTGCTAGACGGGCACGACTACACAGCTCAACCACGGTCACCGGATCTCCATGCGCGCTTGAGGGATGAGCTCGAAAGGGAAGGCCTGGCACCGCTCGCCAAGCGGTTGCTGACGATAGACCCGGGCGCGGCCGCAGGGACGGACCTGCGAAATCCGCGACGTGTCGTGAACGCACTGGAACGGGCTGAAGGCGGGGGTGGCGGAGCGGTGGCCACCGGCCGGCCGTATGGAGGTCGTGTGGCACTCATCGGTATCAGCTGGCCACGCGAGTTGCTGTACCGGCGCATTGATGAACGAGCCATGAACTTGTTCGCGACAGGGCTGCTCGACGAGGTGCGCGCACTTCTTGAGGCCGGCCACGACCCGCAGCAGCGACCGATGAGTGGCCACGGCTACGGCGAGGCCGCTCGCCACCTGGCGGGGGAGTGGTCGCTGGAGCAGGCCATTGCGGTGACGGCCCGCCGCACCAGGCAGTACGCGAAGCGGCAGCTCACCTGGTTCCGTCGCGATCCGCGCATCATGTGGATCGCCGGCGGCGATCATCCGTCGACGCAATCCGAACTGGCGGCTCGGGCCGACGTCGTATTGCGCGCTGCCCTCAGCTGATCGCGCCCAATCCTATATACGCATATACGCGCGGTGTCCGTGGCGCATCTGACGCACCGCGTGATCGGCCAGAGGCACGCAACCGCCAAGGCAATTCCGGTGCGCGACACTAGTACGTTCGTACCGTCCCCTGTGGGATTCGGGATGGCTGACCTACATCGGCTACCATGGATTGAACGTATGACTGAACGGCCACGCATGATCGACCTCACCATCTCGGTCGAGCGCGCCTTTCTCATCGGCCTCGATGATCCCGGTGACCATCGGTGGCCGGTGGAACGCTCGCTCGCGGAGCTGGCCGCCCTGGCCGAGACGGCGGGCGCGACCGTGGTGGGCAGCGCCTCCCAGCGACGACCGGCGCCCGATCCGGTCTGGTACTTCGGCAAGGGCCGCGCGGCTGAGTTGCTCGACGAGAAGGCTGCGAGCGACTTCAACGTGCTCATCGTCGATGACGAGCTTGCCCCGAACCAGCAGCGCAGCCTCGAGAAGCTGCTCGAGTGCAAGGTGCTCGACCGATCCGCCCTCATCATTGACATCTTCGCCCGCCACGCCAGGACCAAGGAGGGTCGCCTCCAGGTCGAGCTGGCCGCGCTCGAGTACCACCTGCCGCGACTGACCCGGCTGTGGACGCACCTGTCGCGCACTGCCGGTGGCATCGGTACGCGCGGTCCTGGCGAGAGCCAGCTCGAGACTGACCGCCGCCTTATTCGCGAGAAGATCAAGAAGGTG
>JBBJNX010000289.1:0-3680 GCA_037721115.1 Candidatus Limnocylindria bacterium | reverse complement strand
ACCGAGCATCTCTCGATGGTCTTTCATCGCTTTCTCACCGAGGATGGACTGGTCATCGCGGTCGATGAGGTTCGGATTGAACCATGGGATCCGTTCCTAACCCGGGTACCGACCCACGTGGCGCTGCTTCCGTCCGAACGCCTTGCGCTCGGTGCCGGCGAGGTTCTCGTGCAGCCGTTCGTGCTCCCGCACTTCTCCCGGCTGACGGCAGCCCAGCACAACGCGGCGTCGGGACCACGCGGCTGGAATCACCAGCAGGGCTTCTACGTCTACCGTGGGCGGCGACTGCTGGTCGCTGGTGACTGGCTGGGCCTAGGAATGCAGCAGGAGGAGCACTACAAGCTGGCGCGGATCCGCATCGACCTCGACAACGCCATGGACCAGGCGTGGCAGATCGATGTGCGCAAGTCGACCGCCCGGATCCCGCGCCAGCTCACCCAGGAGCTGCGACGCATCGCCGACGCCACCCGCCGCCGCGCGGCCCAGGCGTACCGATACCGCGGCAAGCGCCTCGCGGGCGTGCGCGGAGCCGAGGCAGCGTTCGTCTGGGGTGTGCATCTGAGGGACGGCAGCATCTCGTACAGGATCGATCGCAAACACCCTGTGGTGCGTGCAGCGCTCCAGTCAACGGAGGATGCCGCAGCCGCGGTAGAGCGTCTCCTGCGAATGGTCGAGGAGACCGTGCCCATCGGGTCGATCGTTATGGATGCGCGCGAGCGCCCCGACGCAACCCATGGGCCGTTCGACGGCCGCGAGACCGAGGTGCGTTTGATGTTGCGCGAAACCTTCGAGGCGATGATCAACCACGGCGGCGCACCTGCCGATGCACTGGCCATGCTGGCCACGCGTGAGCCCTTCTCGGACTTCCCCGAACTCGTGGCCGCCTTGCAGGAGGACATCGGATGACAAATGACGATCGGCGTGAGCGCGCGCACACCGACGCGCTACGGACCGCCATGGCCATCCTGCAATCACAGGACCCGATCACCGATGAGATCGTCGGACAGGCAGTCGCGGGCGCCACGGCAAGCATCGTCGCCATGCGCGCTGTCTACGGCGAGATCAATCTCGACACGGAGCGGCTGCGCCGACAGATCGAGGAGCGCGTGACGGTATGGACGGCAACGCAGTCCGCGCTCTCCGACGACCGCGACCATGTACCGTGGCTGGCCGCCGAGCGCGCTGGCATCGAGTGGCGCTTCTGGGAGCGGTATCGCGCCTTCATCGCGGACGACCTGCCGCCAGCGGCGGTGCGGCAGGTCCACAACATCACGGACGACATCCTCGGACGGTTGGAATCGCCTCGCCGCGACGGGGCCTGGGACCGACGCGGCATGGTCGTCGGCCAAGTCCAGTCTGGCAAGACGGCCAACTACACCGGTCTGATCTGCAAGGCCGCCGACGCGGGCTACCGACTCATCATCGTCCTCGCCGGCATGCATGACAGTCTTCGCAGCCAGACTCAGGAGCGCCTGGATGAGGGCTTCCTCGGGTGGGACACCCAATACGGACACACCCACAAGGACGGGTCGCGAAGCCACCGCACGGGCGTGGGAGCGATGGTGCAGAACGCGAAACTCCTGCCGGTGAACACGTTCACGAGCAGCGCCCCGAAAGGCGACTTCAAACGTCAGATCGCGCAACAGGTCGCACCGCACATCGGCTCGGACCCCGTGGTGCTGGTCGTCAAGAAGCACAAGACGATCCTCGAGAACGTCATCGCTTGGACAACACGCGAGAAGCTGCGTGGCCCGGACGGACGCGAGCTCGTCATGGGTCAGTCACTGCTGGTCATCGACGACGAGGCCGACAACGCTTCGGTCAACACCAAGGAGATCGAGCGGGAACTTGATGCGGACGGAGAACTCACCAGCGAGACCGATCCAGCCACCATAAACCGACTGATCCGCCAGCTGCTGAACAGCTTTGAGCAGAGCGCCTATGTCGGCTATACCGCAACACCATTCGCGAACATCTTTATCTTCGAGGACGAAAAGCATGGCCGCTACGGAGAGGATCTCTTCCCGCGCTCATTCATCGTGCGGATCCCGCCGCCCTCGAACTACGTCGGCGCCCCTCGAGTGTTCGGCCTCCCAGCCGCCGAGACACCGGACGGCGTCGCGGTCCGCGGCCTACCCGTCATCCGAGACGTCGACGACACAGACGCCTTCATCGAAAATCGCACGGATAAGAACGAGCAGATCGGGCCGCTGCCACCCTCCCTGCGCGAGGCCGTCCACGCCTTCGTGTTGACCTGCGCCGCACGCGCTGCTCGCGGTCAGGGCCAGAAGCACTGCAGCATGCTCGTCCACGTCACCCGCTTCGTCCTCGTGCAGAGTCAGGTCACCGACGCCCTGCGCGAGGAGATGCAGCGGATCCAGCAGCGGTTGCGCCACGGGGACGGTGACCGGCGTGACACGGTCATCGACCGGCTGCGCGAACTGTGGGATCGCGATTTCGAGGCGACGTTCGCCAAGCTCGAGGAGGCCGACCGAGGCACACCCATCGACTGGGACGACATCTGCCGCGATGAAGATCGAGGTCCGAGCCGTCAACGGATCCTCGGCCGACGCGCTGACCTACAAGGACCACCGATCCACGGGACTGAGCGTCATCGCCGTGGGCGGCGACAAGCTCTCACGCGGGCTCACGCTCGAGGGTCTGGCGATCAGCTACTACCTACGCACCTCGAAGATGTACGACACGCTGCTGCAGATGGGGCGCTGGTTCGGCTACCGACCCGGCTACCTCGATCTCTGTCGCCTCTACACCACGCGAGAGCTGGCCGACTGGTACCGGGACATCACGGTTGCCAACGAGGAGCTCAACCGAGAATTCGACGCGATGGCCCAGAGCGACGCAACCCCCCGCGACTACGGCCTCAGGGTACGCTCCCACCCGGACGGGCTTCTGGTAACGGCGCGCACGAAGATGCGCAACGCCAAGGAGATGCGTCTCTCCTTCGCTGGCGTCTGCCCCCAGACCACCGTATTTGACCGCCGGATCGGGGCACAGCGGCACAATGCCGAGCTGACAGAGCGCTTTCTGCGCAACCAGACAGCCCTGCAACGACACTCCGAGAACCGCCCCCGCAACGTCCATCTGTGGACCGGGATCCCAGGCAGCGAGATCGCGCGCTTCCTCGAGGAATTCCAGGTCTCCGCCGGTGCCCGGCGCGTCAACGGGCCACTTCTGGCCCGCTACATCCACGAGTGTCTACTCGTCGGTGAGCTTCGCTCGTGGACGATCGCGCTGCCTTCCCGCCGAGATCGTGAGGAGCGTTGGCCACCGTTCGCCGACCTGGCGCTGGGCAGGATCACTCGGGCGCAACGCACAACTCGCGGCGAGCAGGGCTCGTTCTCGGTACAGGCGATCCTCAACCCTCCCGATGAGACCCTCGACCTCACCCCGGCGCAGCTACGGAGCGCCGCCGCCAGCACGCGGCGCCGCTTCGACGCAGGATCACTTGTGACCAAGGACGGCCAGCCGCCCGGAGGCCCCGACGGCATCAGCGCACGCGCGGCCCGGCACGCGCGCGACGGCCTCCTCATCCTCTACGCGATCGACCCCGTAGCCAGCGATGAGGATCGTGACCTCGATCCCGAGATCCCGTTGTTCGGACTGGCCATCTCCTTCCCGAAGACCCGCGAGAACCGCAGCATCGTCTACCAGGTCAACAA